>PWGV01000121.1 GCA_003554585.1 Halobacteroidaceae bacterium
GCCCGGAGCAGGCCATCCTGGATAATGCCCATATCGGAATGGTTAAAGCCAGCCTTAAAGAACCACCAGTTGGACCGGAACACCGCCAGAAAATTCTGGACATGATCCGGGAGGTTCGGGAGAGTCGTCATCAAACCTATATCTATCACCTGCCCCAGCCCAGAAAAGACCCCGTTTATATCAGTTATCCCCTGGAAGACGACGATGGGGCCCTGGCTGCAGCCCATGCCCGTTACCGGGAAATATGCAGTCAAAAACCCCAAAACCTGCCCCCGGAGATCCAGGAAGAAATTGAAAAAAATATTCCCGGCCTGCTGCCCCAGACCTGGAGCAAGCCCGGAGCCTGGTTAAACTCGGGTGGGGATTAATAAACTTCTCCTCCTCCGGAACCTGGAAAAGACTTAAGATCCCCTGCTTATTATTCCCTCCGAAAATCTGGTTAAACTAAGGAACAGTTCTTCTGCCCCCTGATCCCCGGGAAAACATTCCCCCGCCAGCAAAAAACAGCAGGATAACTAAAGTTAAAACCGTTATTTTCCCCTGGCCTGGACCCTCCAGTTCAGCAAATCTAATACCCATATATCCCCGTCCCGTTCTGACCTGCCCTCCAGGATCCCTTCCTGATAATGTTTTTTACCATCCCTTCCGACTGTTTTCTGCTCTCATCTATCCCCTTTAATTATCTAAAAATTATTTCGCTTCTCCTCCAAAAGTCTACAGTTAACAGGAAGGTCGATCCTGGAGTTGAAAGCCGGAACGAACTTTAAGTTAAGGTAATCATTATCGTGAAACCACATGGCATTGCTCTTAATCACACTGATGACTACATGATAAGCAATAATAAACCATGTATTTGTTCTAATGCAGCCTGTCCGGGTTAGCCAGGTAAAGCAAACTCCTTTAACCTTGACCTGGTCAACCAGTTTACATTAAACTATTAGCTCCAGAAAAAAGACCGGTTAATTCTTTTTTTCTATACTCTTTCCGAGAAGAGCCTTGAAATTGTAATCTATTTAAATTGGGGACAATTAATTGGAAAGGAAAATTTGAGGTTGGAGTTTTTTGGAGTCAGTCCAATTTTTTCAATTTTTTAATTTTTAATGAAATTTTTTGTTTTATATGGTATCTTATTAGTACGATTATGGAAAAAAGGCCGGGGAAACTGCCCTGAATTTCATCCTTCTACTCCGGTAACCACTACTCAGGAAAGGAGGTTAATCAGATGAAGAACAGAATCATCCCTGTTCTCCTGGCTGCTCTTTTAATTTTCAGTCTGGCCGGTTGTGGGATTGTGCAGGAAATTATGGATCAGGTTGACATTGCCAATACTTTTGCCGATTTTGCCCCGGGATTTTCCAAGGTCCTGGAGGGAGCAGGAGTTTTGTCCAGTAAAGCTGCAGGAACTCTCGATTCCACTGTTTCCATGGGTATTGAGGTCAAACCTCCCGAAGCAGCCCTCCTGGAAAACAATGATTACTTAGATATTTCCATCAGTATTTCCGGGATTTCCAAAGAAGAATTTATTACTTTCCTTGAAGCGGGCAGCAAGGAAAATGCCCCCGAAGAATTGCAGGATGAATGGGAAAAATATGATGAATTGCGAAACCATGGGGTCTCTAATATTACCGTTTACGCCAACGATACACCTTTCGATGAAGACACTGAATTCGACAGCGACACCATCAGTGCCATCAGGGGCATGATTGATGTTAATGGCAATGAAGGCACCCTGCAGGCTATCCTGGAACTGGATATTGGCGACAAACCTTACGATGGCAACCTGGTAGTTGGATTTATCAAAGTTGACGATGTCTGGAAGATTAACAGTGTGGATATTGAATTATTCCCCGAATAGGGGATCCAGTATTTTTTATTTCAATGGCACCCTGGTTTTAACCGGTTCAGAAAAAACTACCCCGAGATTTTTTCTCGGGGATTTTTCTTTTTCTACAGGGGACATTTATTGGTTTGGGGAATAAAAGCCCCTCGTCGACAAGCTGGCCCGCGGGGTTTTTTATCTTCGCCTGTATAAGTCTGGGGCTTTTTATTCCGGACAGGAGGAAATCATCCTGCCTGTTCCCAAGATTCCAGTTGCCTGTCTCCACTTACAGGCCCATCAGGTTACTCAGCCTGTCCATTCTTTTCCCTGAAATCATCACTTCTTCCACCCATATTTACAAGAGAACAGCCTTTTTAATTTATATTCCGGCACCCTGACCAAAAAGTGCAGGATTTTCTACCCGAATTTTTTGGAACCCGTGTCTTTGCTTTTCGAATGTTTTTCTAATCTTTTTCGGATGATTATTTAATAAACAGGTCTGTCAGCATCAAGCCTCCAGTTGAGAGGCATAAGTCCCAAATAAGTTGGATTTGTTTGAAGAGGAACAACACCTGGTTGGATTAGTGGAAACAGTAAGTTTTTTTGAGTTGTCCCCAAGTTAAAAGGGGGAAAACCAAAAATTCCTGACTATGGAGCAACATTTGATCAGTACCGCAAAAAAAGATTGGTTTGGTTAGATATTTCAACTTGCAACTGGTGGCTTAATAAGTTACCTGTAAGTTTTGTGGTAAAAAGTGCCAATTGGTCCTTCTGGTTGCTGGTTATAATTTCTCCTTTGTGATTAATATGTTTTCAACCAACCTGTACACTGTTGTTCCGGTGGTAACTGGCCACATTTCACATTGAGGACTATCCTTTTGCTTGGCGCGTTCAATCGCTTCTCTAATCTTTTTTTCAGGAAAGTGCCTCGCCTCAATCCCTTTATCATAATCGGGAATGTAACGTTTTAATTTCTCAGAACACTCACGAAAACTTACTCCTCCTGGATCTTCAAAGTGCAACAATAGCCAGTATTCGAATTTTGGATTGCTCAGGGCAAAATAAAAATTTGGTTTCCTTTTCGACCACTCAAAAAGCTCCTTTAATTGCTCATCTATCCACTGGTCACTGTCTACTACAATCCAGGCTTCATCATTTTTTCGAAGCCCTTCTTTTTTTATATGCCGCTCAATTACCTTTAATGCTTGACGGGGTGCATTTTTATTCCTTTTGCTTAAGCAACGAACATGGACCAGGGAATCTCTGTCATTAAACATGTTAAAGTATTGCTGCTCTGTTTTTTCACCTTCAACAGAAAGCAAAAACATTTTTTTATAGCGTCGTTCCCCTAATGGCCGTGAAAATGATCTCCGCTTCTTTTTAGGAATTTTTCTTCGCCTCCTTGCAACTTCCAAGAAGAGGCTCTAAAAAGATTTTGGGTATTCCCCCCAGCCGTCCCTGTAAACAACTTTTCCGAATATCCTTATCATGACGCACATCCTTATTATAATCGCTGAAAGAATACATTATTGTACTTCCGTCTCTATTCCTGTCGGCCACCCACATCTCGTCCCGCCGCAAAATATCCTGATCCATTAGCAAGAGATCATGAGTTGTAATCAACAATTGAGAACGGGTGGCTTCTGAACAAAAATTTAGATAGCTTTCAATTAGATTTTTTATTAATAAGGTGTGCAGGCTACAGTCGATTTCATCGATGACGTAAACTTTTTTTGAATCTTTTGCCTGCAGGCTTAAAAATGCCGGCAACAAATCTATGATCCGGCGGGTACCATCAGACTCATCTGCCATTTCAAATTGGATTTTCTCCCCTTCCCAGTTCTTATGATATGTCACCAATTTCTTAGCAATCAGGTCACCATTTTTTCTTTTTACTATATACCATTTGTGTTTTTGAGGCGACATTACTAAGACAGGGATATTTTCTTCCACCTCTTCTTGCAGTTTTTCTTTTAATTCCTCTGGGATTGCCGTATTCTCAAGTGGCATTTCTTCTCCACCAAGGTTCTCAATACCGGTATCAAGCAAGGTTAGCAGTTCGTTCATGGGGCCATAAAGTGGATTCTCTTCGTCAATATAGTATCCATAAGCTCCAAACCTTGTATCTGGAGCAATCAAAACCAGGTTATTTTTAAACCAATCATAAACAGGTTTAAAGGTCTCATTATTTTGGGATATCGTGTTTGTCAAAAATAACTGATTAGCCCTGGTTCCTTTAAAAACATATTTTAAAAATTCATCTTTTTCTAGACTCGAATGAAATTTAATGTTCTTATCTTTTCGATCATAAAGCACTTTCTCACTACTGCTTGTAATTTGGACCAGTTTTTCTTCGAGAACCTTTTTTCTAGTCACAGCGAAACTCAGCTCATAGATCATTTCATCAACAAGAATTTCAATAGTGAACCGGGATGGTTTTTCTTCAGCCTTCTTATCCAGCCGAAATGGTTCAGCATCAATAAACCTATCCGGCTCAGCACCAGTCCCACGAACCACCATCTTTTTAACAAACCTTAAAGCCTGGCAGAAGTTAGTTTTACCCGAAGCGTTACCCCCATACAGAGCGGCCATAGGTAATATTCGGGTTCGATATTTATTTATCCTGGGAATGCGCTCACCATGCTGCCGCTCACTTGTGGCAACCATAGAAAAGGAATTGGATTCATAAAATGATCTCCAGTTCTCAAAAGAAAAATTTATTAACACCCCGCACCCCCCCTCCTTGCAACAAAAGAGTTTTTTTCTCTTTTTATGTATTAATATATATTGTTTTTGGCTTTTTGTCAACTTTTAATGAGTAATTTTCGCATTACAAACCATCTATTGTTGCTTCTTTAGTTGATTAATTCCCAGGTCCAAGAACAATAACTATTATTTAAAAAGGTTCCCGGGAGAGATTTCCCACTGCTTCTCATCCCATCTAACAGAAAAATCTATCTCCTGGACAAAACCAATATCATTAAGGATCTTATTAGCCCAAGCGATGATAAAGGGGGTGCTTTTTTTCTTCTTAAAGGACAAACGAGTTGTTTTTCTCTGCTTCATGATGACACTCTGCTTTGGGTATAGTTCTGATTTCATCATAATTTGCAGGGAGAATGCTTGTTCAGTTTTGTTTAAGGCTATTATGATAGGTTAAGCGTTATTTGCTATAATACTATATCTGATGCCATGTTTTTCAAAGAATATCTGGGAATCAGGCTGAAGCTATTGGTTTGATACTTTCTACCAGGCTAAAAACAGCTGCAAATCCCCTCGGAGAAAGGACTTCAAAAATATTTGCTAATTCCTCAAGGGGTCCCGAATGTGAATTTTAAATTCCCGGAAATAATTTTCAAGGAGCGGGAATATTTTCTCCCTCCTGCCACTGCAGATAGGGATAACTCTCTTCTATTATTATTTCCCAGGTATCTTCGAAATCCCAATTCTCATAGGTGCTCTGCAGCATCATGGAAAAAGTGCTTTTTCCCAGGCCTCCTTCCTCGCAATCAGGGAAAATATCTTCATTATAATAGCTATTTTCGACTATCCCGTTATTTTGACCCACCAGGGCCCCCACTCGATAATCCCCGTCTCCGGTTACTTCTCCAAATGTATAGCAGTTTATTATCTCTCCGCCTCTGATCCTGCCCACCAGGCCACCTACCCGGTTGCCCTGGCTCTCTACATTGCTCGCTGCATAACAATTGGAAATGTCTCCATTATAGTTTTTACCTACCAGCCCGCCAACATAATCACCCTGCCCATAAACAGATCCACTGGCAAAGCTCTTTTGAACCTCCGCCTCCAGGCCCGGACCGATCAAAGAGTCCCCGCTCTTGCCAATCAGGCCCCCTACTTTTTCCCCTTCACCGGTGACCTCTCCCGAGGCGAAACACTTAACTACATCTCCTTCATTGCGGCCCACCAGGCCGCCAACGTAATCATCTTCTCCCTGGACTTCGCCAGTGGCGTAACTGCTCACAATATTGCCCTTATAATAATTTCCAACCGCAGATACATAGGCTGAATTGAGGCCAACCAGACCCCCGGTACTAATTCCCCTGCCGATAACAGGGCCTGTGGCATAACTATCAATTATTTTACCCAGGTAATCATTTCTACCGACCAGGCCCCCGGTATTATTTTTCTCACCAGTAACTTCTCCCCCGGCATAACAATCAACTATTTCCGAATTATTGTAACCAACCAGACCACCAGCAGTATGTCCGGTCCCTACAACCTCTGCTTCAGCATAACTGCCCTTAATTTCCGCACTGGTGGAATTGTATCCAACCAGGCCGCCGGCATTACTGCCTTCAACCCTACCTGTGGCATAACTATATTCGATAATGGCATAATCCTGACTTCTCCCCACCAGGCCCCCAACATTTTCCCCGGCGCTAACCGTTCCTTCCGCATAACAATTGATAATATTTACCCCTTGCCTGTTGTCCCCAACAAGACCTCCTGCTACTGAAGCCGCAGTAACATTTCCAGTAGCATAACTGTCCTCAATCTTACCGTGAATAGCGCGGCCTACCAGGCCTCCAGCCTGAGTGGACTGGCTGATTATATTTCCTTCAGCATAGCTGTTTGTGATCAACCCTTGATTGTTCCCCACCAGGCCCCCGGCTTTTCGATCTTCGGTAATTATATTTCCTTGAGCATTACTGTTTTTAATTTTGCCACCATTGAAACCAACCAGACCACCTGCTCCAGGGCCGGTGGCGGCAACTGTTACCTCAACATCCGCGCTGCAATCTTCAATGGTTCCACCATTATATCCTACCAGGCCGCCACAATTTTGCCCTCCCGAGATTTCACCGCTAACACTGCACCCTATAATATAGCCGAAGTTTTCCCCAACAAGGCCTCCCAGGATGCTTCCTTCAATATTGATATTTTCCAGAATCACATTTTCTATTCGGCCAGCTGCACTGATATATGCAAAGATTCCCAGGTAATCGTCTCCATTTATGGTCAGGTTTTGGATTTCGAAATTGTCTCCATCATAAGACCCGGCAAAACCTTTAACTCCAATTGTTCCTATCGGTTTCCAATCCTTCCCCTCTTTGAATTCAGCCAGATTGATATCCGCAATTTGCCGGAAATGACTATTTAAAAAATCCCTGACATCATGCAGCTGCTCTGCAGTTTCCACCAGGAAAGGGTTTCCCTCTGTTCCGTTACCACCCGCAAAATCATGCTCAATTTCCAGGGCAAAAACCGCTTCAACAGCTTTATCTTCATCCATAAGAATTGTGGTTTCAGGACTTCCGGGATCCGCAGCATCACCAATCCACTCCATAAAATCATAACCCTCTGCTGGCTCGGCTTCCAGGTCTACAACAGTACCTTCCTCATATGGATGGGATCCCTCCTTGGGGATTACAGTACCCTCACCTGATACCTTAACTGTCAGGGTGTATTCAGGAGTAGTTTCTACTCCATTGAAAAAATCCAAAAACTCACAACCCGTCATCCCCAGGCCAGCAATAATTATCAGCAGGGAAAGCACAATCCAAAACCTGGCCTCCGGTCTTCTTCCTTTCATCAATAAAAGCACCCCTTTCAGAACTATTCCAGAATATTTTCTCCTGTAAATAAAACCAGACCTATTTTCCCTCAAACCCAAACTCTGAAGCATGATTAACTCAAGACCCTTCGTCCCCGGGCAGCTGTCCTGTTCCAACCTGTCAGGCAGTAGCCCTTGCAAAAAAATAAGCCAGATAAAAACCCTCCGAGTGCAACGGGAAAAAAATAACGATAAGAATTATTCCAGAAACTTTTTTCTTTAATATTACAATGAAAAAAAGAAAAAACCTCTAAAATCTGGAGGCCAAAAACCTCCCCCACTCATTTTCCTCTGCCCCGAAAAAGGTCATTTTCATCCTTCTGCTGATGCCCTTCACCCAGGAGAGTCTACTCCAGGTCATTTTTGATTGAGGATACCTGCAGGAACCTAAATTCAGGTTGCTCCCTAAAAAATCTTTTCCTGGAAGAAAAACCTAATTGCCGGGGGAACTCTTCTTCCTTATCCAGTACAAAACCCCTTGTTTCTCCTGGAGGAAGGGTAAATCCAGAACTGCTCTCCTCCCGGCCCAACTGATTAATCTTTAGTTTCCCTATCATCCGCCCTCCGTTGAGTTATTGGGGGAAAAGTGATAGAATGTTTTCAGAAAACCGGGAGAAAATGAGGTGATTCTGGTGGTTCGTTTATCCCGCAACCCGGAAATGATAAAACTGGAGCCCCAACAAATAAAAGATATTATTTCTGCAGCTGCAGATTGCAAGAAAATTATTGCTCTTTTCCTGTTTGGCTCTTATGGTACGGAAAAACAGACACCCCTTTCGGATGTAGACCTGGCTTTTTTACCCAAAGATGGGGATTTTGAGCTGGAAAAAGAACTCAGCTTTATGAGCAAATTAGAAGAAATAGCAAAGACGGAGGATATTAATGCGGTAAATTTAAGAAAAGCCTCAATAGAACTGCAAATTGAAATTATTTCCTCGGGGCAGTTGTTGTACTCCAGGGATGAGCATCAACTGGCTGATTTTAAAGAACAGGTTATCAAGTTTTATTGTGATATAGAACCCGATTTGAGGAACTTTTTTCAGGACTATGATGAAGGTTTAAGGGAGGAGTTTCTTTAATGGTAGATAAAAAAAAGCTCCGCCACAAAATTCAGGTTATCCGGAAACACAAAGAAAGAATAGAAAAGCTTGAGGAACTAA
>PWGV01000083.1 GCA_003554585.1 Halobacteroidaceae bacterium
AAAAAATAAAGGACTGGGGTCAGATTTTATCTAAGGGATAATTGTGAATAATTTTCAGGTAGGGTATCCTACTAATTTTCTTTCTCCGGGGTGAATTTCTAACAAACGGGGGTAAGACAATGAAAAATGTTTTTGTAGGAATAGTAGTTATTTTAATTGGAGTTCTTTTTTTATGGCTTGGAATAAGTGGGGGGCAAGGAATAGGAGCCTTATATTATCTGGGCTTTCTGCTAATGCTGGGTGGAGGCTTTTTCGTCACCTGGAGTATTTATTCTAAGGCAAAAGAAAGGGAAAAAGAGCAACTTAAAGAAGTTTTGCAGAGCAAAGAAAAAGAGGAATAAGAAAAATAATTTAAAGAAAACCCCAGGGCAAAATAACCCAAACACCCCGGAGAAAGGATTGATTTTTTTATGACTTCTGTTTTTTCCCGTGCTGGTTTTGAAAGAATGAGCGGGGAGAGAGGCGGGGACTTTGCTAACAATTTGCGGAGTTAATTGCGAAAAAGAATGCAGTTATTTCAACAAAGGTTGCCCGGGCTGCAGGGAAATAAAGGGTAGGGTTTTCTGGGCTGAAAATTATGGGACAGAAATCTGTCCCATTTATAAATGTGCCCAGGAAAAAGAAATTGATGACTGTGGTATTTGTTCCAGGGTTCCCTGCCGCCTTTGGTTTTCAACTCGGGATCCATCCGTTTCCGAAGATGAATTCAATCAACAGATTGCCC
Organism: Halobacteroidaceae bacterium; assembly: GCA_003554585.1. Classification (GTDB taxonomy): domain Bacteria; phylum Bacillota; class Halanaerobiia; order B1SED10-174; family B1SED10-174; genus T1SED10-26. The sequence goes on from PWGV01000083.1 coordinate 725, forward strand.
TGAGGCTTGAAAAACTGGAAAAGAGAATTGATGATTAAAACTGAAGGAAAAAAAAGCCCTCAATCTTCTCTATGAAAGATTGGGGGCTTTAATTTATTCTAAAAAGTTCAGGATTAACTTCGCTATTTCAACCGACTTTTGGATCTGGAGATCATGGGTTCCGTCAGGCAAACTAATTATTTTTGTTTGGGTTAGGTGTTCCTGGAAAAAGGGAAGGTTTATTTCCACTAGCTCCCGGAAATCCGATTTTTCCTCGTAAAGGTAGAGCATTGATCTCTTAATTTTTTTGGGTTTTTTCGGAGAAATCTTTGCTGGTTGGGATGGTCTGGTTAAATTTGGCCAAGGCAAACCGGGTAGCGCTGCGGGCATTAAAAGATAAATAATCAAGGACTTCTTCTTTTTCTGTGGCGGTCATTTTCTCGTACCAGGGGTCCATTATCCACTTCCTTAAGAACCTGTTAAAAAGGCCTGTTTTAATTAATCCTGCGGAAATAAAGATAAAGGGTGGGAAAATTCTGGGGAACAATAATTGATCTTTCGATACTGACTATTTTGTTTGCCAGGTATTTACAACAATGAATCCCTTTTTTTGATTATAGCAAAAAAAATCAGGAAAATATTTAAAATTTCTTATTCTAATATTGGTTAACCTCAAGATATTATTTACAAACCTACCTCCTGAGGTACCACATGATTTGAAAAATTTGGAAATAAATGGTATTATTAGTTAATAGGAAATTAAAGGGAAAGGAGGGTTTATTTTGCAAGGTGACTTTGACGAGGCCCTGGAAAATTACCTTGCCTATCTTGAAATAGAAAGGGGTTTAAGCCCCGGGACGGTAACAGGATACCGGCAGGATTTAAAACTACTGGAAAGGTTCCTAAACGAAAAAATATTCGGGAATCAGGACTGGTTTTTTGCTGATATTAAAGGTTCGCATCTCCGTTCATTTTTGCGGTATGCCTATAAAGAAAGGAAGAACGGTACCGCTGCCCTTAACCGGAAAATAGCTGCAATAATTGGTTTTTTTAAATTTCTCTCCAGAGAACCGGAGTACTCCCTCCCAGAAAACCCTGCACTTAATTTGACTCGCAGGAAGGTTGAGAAAAAGTTACCCCAGTACTTGAATCTCCAGGAGGCTGAGAAATTGTTAAAAACAATTCGGGAAACAAGTAAATTTCCCGAGCGAGATTACGCAGTTTTTGCTCTTTTTTTGCAAACAGGGTGCCGGTTATCAGAACTGGCCGAACTGGAAATGGACCAGTTGCACCTCCAGGAAGGCTATATTCGCTTCCGGGGAAAGGGTGCCAAGGAAAGAACGGTTCCCCTCGCCCAAACGACAAAGAAGGCTTTAAAAAAATGGCTTGAAATAAGGGAACCCCGAGAAAAAACGAAAAGTGTTTTTCTCAACAGATATGGGGATCCTCTGGGGAAGAGGGGAATTCAAACCAACCTGAAAAGATTCTTGAAAAACGCTGGTCTCGACCGACCCGGTTTAAGTGTTCACAAATTGCGCCACACCTGTCTAACCCTACTTTTAAAAAGCGGAGTAAATATTAAGGCCCTAAAAGAAATCGCTGGCCACACCAGTATTTCCACTACCGAAATTTATACCCACATCAGCGGGGAAGAGATAATAGAAAACATGAAAAAACATCCCCTGCTCCGGGAGGAAAAATCTCCCTATTTCTTTTTAAAAAGGCCCGATTAATGGAGAAAAACTTAGGTGATTTACGACTGGAAAATTTCCAAAATATGACCTTTAAGGAGAATTTATGGTTTTTGTGGTATAATAAGAAGAGAAAATTGTTTTGGTCGGGGGTTGAATTTACTGGTAAAGGAGATTAACCATGACCTTTGACGAACTTTACAAGGAAGCCAAGAAAGTTACTGGAGAAAGAATACTTTCCCCTTACGCTGAAACCGGAAGCGTTGGGGCAGCGCTTTTAACCCAACAGGGTAATATTTTTACCGGGGTATGCATCGATACTGCCTGTTCAATGGGTTTTTGCGCTGAACATGCAGCAGCCGCAACAATGATAACTTCGGGTGAAAACCGGGTTATTAAAATTGTTGCGGTAGGAGAAGATGGGACTATTATGCTGCCCTGCGGCAGATGCAGGGAATTTATCCGCCAGTTACATAGTGATAACCTGCTGGCCGAGGTTTTGATTGCACCGGGTAAAGTTGTTCTTTTAAAGGATTTGCTTCCGTTTGTCTGGGAGCAGGATTAATTTTACAAAGGAGCTGGGGTCAATGATTACCCACATTACAAGCGAGTACAGGTGGCAGAAAGCTCGAAAAGAAGGGGTATATAAATCCAAGTCGTTAACCACCGAGGGATTTATCCACTGCTCCGGTCTAAACCAGGTGATTGACCTGGCCAATTATCTTTTCCGGGGGCAAAAAGGTTTGGTTCTCCTGGCAATTAACGAAGAAATAGTGGAAGCAGAAATTGAATATGAGGACCTTTTTGATTCGGGAGAACTATACCCTCATATTTATGGGCCGTTAAATATTGATGCAGTTGAGGGAGTGTATGAATTTAACCCTGACTCCAACGGTTTTTTCAGGTTGCCTCCAGAGCTTTCTCCAGAAAAATAATTATTGGGAATAGGAAAACTAATGGCCCTCCGGGCCATTTTTATTTCCTGGCCGGGGAAAAAAGAAAAAATTTTTTTTAATAAAAAGGATTTTAAGTAAAAAACAGGGGAGTTTTCCGGCAAATAAGCAGGTAACAAAAATGGTTTTGGAGAAATTTAAGATATCTGTTTAATACGGGTTTGGTCTGAATTTCCAGACCTTTATAAGGCGACTTTTTCTAGCTTTTGATCTAATAAAGACAGGTAAAGCCTTTTCAATTACTACAGGGAGGCGAGTTGATGGTATGACAGTTACATATGCTGAACTTGAAAACAAAAAGGAGAAAATTGCTGTTGTTGGACTGGGTTATGTGGGAATGCCCCTCGCTTACTACCTTTCTTCTCATTTTACAGTGATGGGGTATGAAATTAACAAAAAAAGGGTAGAAGAATTGAAAAATAACTTTGACCGGACGGGAGAATTATCCCAGGAACAACTGGCAACTTCTTCAATCGATTATACCACCGATGCTCAGGATTTAGAGCAAGCAAAGGTTTTTATTATTACCGCCCCTACACCGGTCGATGCTCACAATATTCCCGATCTCAGCCCGGTAATTAAGGCTTCGGAAACTGTGGGAAGTTATATGCCTGGGGGTTCAATAGTTGTTTTTGAGTCAACAGTATATCCTGGTGCCACGGAAGAGGTATGTGTACCGATCCTGGAGAAAAAATCGGGGCTTAAGTGTGGAATTGATTTCAAAGTTGGTTATTCTCCAGAAAGAGTTAATCCCGGTGATAAGGAACACGACCTCAGCAAAATTGTTAAAGTTGTGGGGGGGCAGGATGAGGAAACCACTAAAGTCCTGGGTCAAATATATGATTCGATTATTACAGCGGGAGTTCATCTTGTTTCCAATATCAAAACCGCTGAAGCAGCCAAGGTTATTGAGAACATTCAACGAGATTTGAATATTGCCCTGGTAAATGAACTGGCCTTGATTTTTGACCGCCTGGGTATCAATACCCTGGAGGTAATTGATGCGGCAGCTACCAAGTGGAATTTTCATCGTTATGAACCTGGTCTGGTTGGCGGCCACTGTATTGGGGTGGACCCCTATTATCTAACCTACAAGGCGGGGGCGGTTGGTTATAACCCCGAAGTAATTCTGGCCGGAAGACGGATCAATGACCGCATGGGGAAATACGTGGGAGAGCAGACGGTAAAAAAGCTAATTGAAGCCTCAAAATCGGTAAAAGGGACCAGGGTATTGATCCTGGGTCTTACCTTCAAGGAAAATATCCACGATATTCGAAATACAAAAGTCGTTGATATCTACAGGGAGCTGGAAGAATTCGGGGTGAAACCCTTTATTTATGATCCCTGGGCAGACCCTCAAGAGGTAAGGGATGAATATAACCTTGAATTATTACAAGAAATAGACCAGAAAGCTCCTTACGACGGGATAATCCTGGCGGTAAAACACCGGGAGTTCCTGGAAATGGGCCTGGCCCAATTCCGTTCTTTGGCGAAGGAAAGTCCTGTTTTTATTGACGTGAAATCAATATATTCCCCCGAAGAAGTGGAAAGAGAAGGATTTAAATACTGGAGGTTGTAATAATGGAAAAAATTCTTGTAACGGGAGCTGCCGGTTTTATAGGCAGCAAGGTCTGTGAGGAGCTTTTGAACAGGGATATTGAAGTGGTGGGAATAGATAATATGAATTCCTACTATGATGTCGCCTTGAAGGAATGGCGGATAGAACGGTTAAAAGAAAACAGGGGTTTTAAGTTTTACCCTGTGGATATAGAAAATTTTGCGGCCCTGGAAATAATCTTTTCTGACCACAAATTTTCAGCAGTAATAAATGAAGCGGCCAGGGCCGGAGTTCGCTACAGCATGGTTAACCCTTTTGTTTATATGACTACCAATGCTGATGGAACCCTGAACCTGCTGGAACTGTGCAGGCGCAACCAAATAGAAAAGTTTATTTTAGCTTCAACCTCATCTCTTTATGCCGGACAGGAGATGCCCTTTAAAGAAGAGTTACCGGTTAATACCCCCATATCTCCCTACGCTGCCTCCAAAAAAGGGGCAGAGATGATGGCCTATTCCTATCACAACCTCTATGACCTTGACGTTACAATTTTCCGCTATTTTACCGTATATGGACCTGCAGGCAGGCCGGACATGAGCATTTTCCGGTTTATAAAATGGTGCCTGGAAGGAAAACATCTGGAGATATTTGGCGACGGGACCCAAAAAAGAGATTTTACCTTTGTAGATGATGTTGCAAAAGGTACCATAGCCGGGCTAAAAAAGGTGGGTTATGAGGTTATCAATCTCGGTAACAACAAACCCAACGAGTTGAAATACGCCATTGAACTAATTGAAAAATATACTGGGAAAAAAGCCGCTTTAAACTATAAGGAATTCCATAAAGCAGATATGATGGCAACCTGGGCAAATATTGAAAAAGCCCAGAGCTTGCTCGGCTGGGAACCAGAAATACCCCTGGAGGAAGGGATAGAAACAACAGTTAAATGGACCCTTGATAACTGGAACTGGCTGCAGCAGATTAAAGTATAAGGTAATGGGCTGGTTTTTAACCAGGGAGTTTCTCCCTGGGTTAAGATAGGAGGTAGGGTTTTGGGAATTGTTAAAGCGGAAAAAATGACCAAGGTATACCCATCAGGGGATGGAGTTTGGGATATTGACCTGGAAGTAAAAAAAGGGCAAATATTTGGATTCTTGGGTGCTAATGGGGCGGGGAAGACTACAACAATCCGGGTTCTCCTGGGGTTATTGCATCCTACATCGGGAAAAGTTCGAGTTCTCGGGGAAGCTCCCCTAAAAGAAAAAGGAATTGAAAAAAGGAGAGAGGTTGGCTACCTTCCTGGAGAGCTTGCCCTGTATGAAAAACATAAAGGAATAGATTTACTTGATTTCTATGCCAAAAGCCTTGATGGAAATACCCCTTACCGGGAAGAGGTAATGAAAGCCCTTTCTTTTTCCAGGAAAGATTTAAATAAAAAAATCCGGGAATATTCCCGGGGGATGAAACAAAAACTGGGCCTGATAATAGCCCTGCAGCATAAACCGCAGTTGGTATTTATGGATGAACCCACAACTGGCCTCGATCCCCTTATCCAGCTAGAAGTTTATCAGCTTCTAAAAAAATATGTGGACGGGGGAGGGACTGTTTTTATGTCCTCCCATAATTTGAACGAGGTTGAAAAGGTCTGTAATAGGGTAGCGATAATCAGAAAGGGGAAAATTGTAGCCCTTGAAGACGTGGAAGAACTGGTTCGGCGCCGGGTATATTCAGTTCAGTTTTCCCTTTCCCCCGAACCTGCGGAAACCGACCTTCAGGAAATAGGTTTACGGGAAGTCAATATTGAACATGGACTGGTTAATGGCAAATTAACCGGTGATCCGGATGCTTTCCTCCGGAAACTGCTTGAAAAAGGAAAAGTTCAGGATTTAAGCTGCAGCAGGGGAAAACTGGAGGATGTTTTCCTGGAGTATTATCGTCCGGAGGAGGAAACAAAATGAAAAAGTTGTATTTTTTCCGACTGGGGGAGCAAAAAGGAACCCTTATTGCTTTTTTAGTTGGTTTAACCGTTTTCAGTTGCATTATGGCCTGGAGTTACGAAGCTTTTTCCGATGATTCTGGTTTTTTGACCCAAATGTTCTCACAATTTGAAGATCTTATGCAAGCATTTGTGGGAGTAGGTTTTTCTTTAGAAGAAATGACGGCAAGTTATTTTGGAATGACCTGGCGCCATCCCCTGGTTTTGTTTTTAATTATGGGTTTTGGAATAAGTCGAAGTGTTGGAATTACCCGGGAAATCCAAACGGGAACCGGTGATTTACTCTTCACCCTTCCTCTGAAAAGGTACTGGATAATTTTCACTGAATTTATGGCAACAGTAACCGGGCTTTTTTTAATTAACCTGCTCCTGGTTATTGCAGTTAATTTTTGGTCGCTTGTTTTTGGGATTGAAGATATGCCGGGTCTTTACGGTTTTTTCTGGGCCTTTTTAATTAGTTTTCTTTTACATGTAATGTTTGCAGCCCTTGCGTTAACAGTAGCCTGTTTATCAAAAACAACCAGCCAGGCAACGGCCTGGACCATAAGTATTATCGCCATTTTTTATGTCACCGATTTTCTTGCTTCTTTACAACCCCAGCTGGAATTTCTTCAACCTTTCACCCTGTTTTACCAGTACCAGGTTCCGGAGGCGTTGGCCGGGAATGCTCTTTGGACAGGGAGCTTAATTTATGGAACGTTAACTTTAATTTTTCTGGGAACATCTTTTTTCCTGATCCAAAGAAGGGATCTATAGATTTAAGCGCTGCTAATAGCGGCGTTTTTTTATTTGTTTGTTTTTTATTTTTAATTGAACCGCTATACAAAAAAAGATCAGGGAAAACATAAGGACAAGTTTTTTAAGGAACGTATCAAAAACTCCTGGAAAGAAATTTGCTAATATCAAATAAGGTAGCCCGAAAAGGGGGATAAACAAAAGTATTGTTACATCTCTTTCCCCATAAGCCCAGAGAACAAAGTTTAAAATAAACAAGAAATAATCAAACATTTTTAATCTTTACTTTTTTGTTGAAGTTTGGGCGCTAACAAATAAACGCCAATTAAATTAAGGAAGAAAAGAAAGATAATTAGAAACAGTTTTTCCAACCCTTCAAAAGTTGCAGGGCAAATTTCAACCAGGAAAAAATAAGGAAAAACAAAAGAAATGAGCAAAAAAAAGGTTTCCCTGCTTTTTTCAGCAATACCTAAAAAAATAATTAAAGCGATAATCCAGATATAACCAAACAAAATAAACACCTCTATGGCAAAAATTAGGTTAGCCCAAAGAGATTTAGGGTATTAAAGCCCGCACCTGATTACTCTCCAAATTTGGATAGACCGGAAGTAAATCCCTGGTAAAAACCTCTTCCAAATCGAATTGCATCGGGTGCCCAACCAACACCTCCAAATTTACTGCGGAATAATGCTTGACCAGCTCCCCTTAATATGCCCTTTGCTCCAGCTTGTTTAGCTCCGTGATAACTCCCATGTAAAGCAATAGCTGTTTTTGAAACACCGGAAACCAAAGGATCATTAGTATAACCACTGACTACATCCTGAACTCCACTTTTAATTCCTTTACCTACGCTGGGTGCAATTACTTCGGTTTGCAGCCTGCTTCGGGCCAGGTGGGCTTCGCCAGCCCTTTCC
>PWGV01000085.1 GCA_003554585.1 Halobacteroidaceae bacterium
GCCAGTTCAGAAGCAGAACAGGCCCCCCGATCATCCAGAATAGAAAATATTCTCTCATGGATTGGATCATTTAATGCTCTAATTTGTTCGGGAATATCAAGTTCAATGGTTTCAAGCCTGCGTTTGATAGACTTATCCCCCATAATTTATCACCCCCGGCTGATATTACATTTTTAATTCTTCTTCCTTCCATTTTCCCCTTTTATTTTTTAATAAATGGTCACATAAAAATTTCAAGCAAAACTTGAAAAACTAATCGGCCGGGGAAGGAAAAATTTCGCAATTTAAAACAAGTCTTTCAATAACTCAAATAAAAAGTCAACTCCTTCGGCAATCTTTTTCCTGTCCACGTTTTCCAGCCTGTCTTCGGGCATGTGGATAACAATTTCTAATATACCGAAAACCTCGCTTGAGGTTATGGCAATAGCGGGTATTCCCCGGGAAACAAAAATCATGTGATCTCCCTGCGGCCAGGGTTCTATTTCACAAAGCCCCGGGAATATTTCCATCAACTCCCGGGCTTTATCCTTTTTTCCCCCGGAAAAATCAAAAAAAGAAATTCCAGTTTGCCCCTCAAGGTAGCCAATCCCATCAATATTTATTCCCACCAGGTAATCACACGGTGTGGAAAGATTCTTATCAGAAAAAACCCCCTCTCCTGGGTTGGAGAAATAATCTTCTCTATTGAAAGCAACCAGTTCCAGCTGGTTTTTCAGCCTACCAGGACCCAGAAATTTACCCAGGACCAAAATTGCCGCAATCCCAACTGCATTATCCAGGGCACCTGGAGTAAAGGGCTTGGTATCTAGGTGAGCTGAAACTGTTATTTTTGGTTTTACTCCCCCTCCCCTGGAAATTATATTGGCCGCCCGGGCCGGTCTCCGGGTAGATTTAATCACCAGTTTTCCCTGGGAATTTTTGTTTTCCAGCAGGAGGTCCTGTTCTTTGACTGAAACCACGCCACAGGGAATGTTAAAATCCCCGTCCTCTATTAAAGGCACCAGGCTATCTTTGCTACAACTGGCAAAAAGAATTGCCCCGGGATTTTTTTCTTCCAGTAGAGAGACCATTCTTTTATGCTCGGGTGGATTATAGAAGGGGAAGTTTATGGGCATCAGGGGTTCACGGGTAAGTTCACCGAACAAAAAAACTATCTCCCCTTGGATTTCGCTTTCTTTTAATTGTTCAATATTTTCAAAACAGTGTACCCTGCCCTCCAGGTCGCAGGGCAGGGTGTAGATTGCTTCTTTTAACCTATATTCCCGGTCTCCAATAAAAGAATCAGCTCCACCGGGGCCCCAGTCAATGCAATTGAATTCCTGTTTTTCCACCACAAATCCATAGCTAGCCATTTCCCCGCTTATGTAATTATAAGCTCTCCGGTTATTGCATTAGCCCGTAGGCCTGGGGCCAATATCAATAACCATTTTTTCCAGTTGGCGATCAAGTTCTTGAATTATTCCCATTTAATTTTTATTTTTCCTTCCAATTTAAGATAGATACTCAATTATATTTAAAGCCTGCAAAATCCTCCGACCCTGCCCATTCTCAACTAAATGGGTAATACCGCCCGGAGAAGTTTTAAAATCGAGGCAATTTAAATTTGTAACAGGGATTTTTAGCCAGATCGCGATTAAAGAAGTCATGGCAACCCCATGGGAAACAACTATATTTTTTCCCGAAGGCAGAGAAGAAATCCCCTTTTCCAACCTTAAATACAATTCGCGAAGGGTTTCCCCGCCGGGAAAAGGCCGGTGATCGATCAAGCTCTTATCCGGAGCAGGTGGTACTTCATGCTTTTCGGCCCATTTTTTGGTTTTACCCGTTGCTACTCCTACATGTATTTCTCGAAAATTACTGCGAATAATGGGGTCCTTTCCAAGAAAATCACCAATAACTGCGGAAGTCTGGATCGCCCTAACCAAATCAGAACTGAATAAATTAAAACCTTCTTCACTGAAATCTTCTTTTATTTTCCTTGCAATCTGTCCAGCTTGCTTTTTCCCCCGTTCGGTAAGAGGCCAATCGGTCCAGCCACCCACCATATTATTTAAATGTTGTTGGGACTGACAGTGCTGAACCAGTATTAATTCCTTTGGATATTTTTCTCCCACTACACCCACCCCTTTTCAGGAAATCTATTTATTAATTAATTTCAGAAGTTCTTTCCTTTTCCAGACTGCAAAACGAAACTTTTCTCCCGATTCCAGTTCCAACTCAATCCCGTTGGGAATAATCCCGAGAGTGTTAACACTCTTTACATCCTTGATTTTATTATTATTTATCGAAATTAAGCCAGTTTCCAGATCAAGAGAATCGGTTTCGAAAATTAAACGGGAGTCAGTAAAAATCAGCTTCCCACCTATAGCCTTAAATTTTTTCAGTAGATTTGCGTTGCTCTCAAAAAGGAGTTTTTCCCCGTCTTTTAAATTGGTATACAAATTTTTTCTCCTTTCCCATTAAAAAATTTAAAATTCCGAAAAGGGGAATATAATTCAATCCAGAGTTCCCCAAAATAAATTTATCCCTACCTGAAAACGGCTTTTATCCAATTAAATTTCGCTTTCCCTAATGAAAATCCTCGTTTTTTTAAATTGGTAAAAGGGTTACCTGCAAAAAACCCTTATAATCCGGGAACCTCCACCCAAAATTAACCAACCTGTTCCTTGCAGGAATATGCACTGCAACCGCGAAAAAATCCATAAGGAGGGGTTGCCATGAATGAATTTACCCGAGAAGAATTGCAAAATCTTTTAGCAGTCCAGGAAGAACCCTGTGTTTCAATTTTTGTTCCCACCCATAAAACCGGAAGCGAAACCCAGCAGGCCAATATTCGGCTTAAAAACCTTTTACGCGAAGCAGAAAGTAAGTTAACCAATTTTGGATTGAAACAGCAGCAAATTAAAGAAATTCTAAAGCCTGCCCAGAAATTTGTTGGGGATAGATTGTTCTGGCAGCATCAACAAAACGGCCTTGCGGTTTTTATCTCCCCAAATATGTTTCGGTACTTTAAACTTCCCATTGAAGTCCGGGAAAGAACAGCCGTGGGCCAAAGGTTTTTTATCAAACCTCTGCTCGGAATGTTAAGCATGGGGGATCGCTTTTATGTTTTAGCTCTTAGCCAAAAACAGTTCCGGTTACTGCATTGCACCCCCCACAGCGCAGTGAGGCTTGAAATAGAAGGCGCTCCAGAAAGCCTGGAGGAAGTTTTAAAATACGATGACCCGGAAAAACAGGTCCACTTCCACACCAGGGCCCCTTCTGATGGTGATGGACACCGGGCTGCAGTTTCCTACGGTCACGGCGATGAAAATTATGTAGAAAAAGAAAACCTCCGCCGCTATTTCCACCAGATTGATCGAGCTCTTGTAAAAAACCTGGGCCCGGATAACGCTCCAATCGTTTTCGCGGGGGTCGATTATCTCTTCCCAATTTACAAAGAAATCACAACTTACAATAATTTGCTAGGTGACCATGTGGAAGGAAATCCAGACCTCCTGCGTGATGAAGAAATTCATGAACAGGCCTGGGAAGTCGTTGAACCTGTTTTTCAACAGAAATTAGACAATGCAGCAGCCCGTTTCCGGGAACTCAGCGGAACTGGGAAAACCTCAACGGATATCCGCGAAGTTGCTCCTGCAGCAATCAACGGAAGGGTGGAATTGCTTTTTGTTGCAACCGGGGTCAGCATTCTAGGAGATATAAACCTCAATTCCAATAAGGTTAATTTTAAAGAAGGCGGCTCAGAAGGAGAAAGCGTGGATCTGCTTGATTTCTCTGCTGTTCACACCTTTTTGAACGGTGGGTTAGTATATCCCGTTCCCCCTGAAGATATCCCAGGTGAGGACAACCTTGCAGCAATCTTCCGCTATTAAGGAAATTCAAAAGAAAAAACTCCAGAGCTGGGGTTTTTTCTTTTTTTCTTATTAGTTTTTCTGGTAAGCAATAAACGGGGTGACTCTGGAAATTTAGGAAAACTGGCCAGCATAATCTCCATTCCATACTCTGAATTGAGAGCTCCCTTGACAACCTCCAGGGATGGGGCGACCTGTTCCGCAATCACCCGGGAAGGTTCCTTGCCCTGCGGGGGGTTTTAAATCAAGCATCTTTAATATATCCCAATAAAGGACTTTTTTCCTGTAACCTGCTCCCCCTAAAAATCCATTGGGCCAAAAGGAAAAGTAACATCTTCAAAAACCGGAAGAGTTTTTTTGGAATGGTCAGGGAAAGTCCTCCTCCCCTAATTCTATACAATTATTAAATTACCTTAAACCCTCTCCAAAAACCATTTTCCCCGCAAAATCAAATTTATTTTTTTAAGGAAAACCCTTCTTATCAAAATTTTTTTCCTATTTTCTCACTTTCTTCTCAATTTTTTCAGTTATAGTATATTTAAACCAACCTGCAAGGAGGAATGGAAACCATGCATAAAAAAAGGACCATATTTCTTGCTCTTTTACTGGGTGTTCTTGTACTAAGCCCCATGGCATTTGCGGATTCTGGGGAACAGAATGAAACTGTGCTTGCAGTAGTAGATTTTCCCAGCCTTCTGAGCTCAGTGATGGATAATGATGATCTAGAACACGTAACCCATGAAGAAGTGAATGATATTGCCAAAGAATTGGGCTATGAACTTGTTGTTAACACTGCAACCATGGAACTTTACCTGGAGGGTATCCTCGATTCAATTTCCGATTTTGCACGGGAGGATATAACTGAAAAAGCCGAAGAAAACTTAACTGATGAAGAAATATTGGGAGAACTTGATAGAGATATTGAAGAAATTGATGGAATTGAAACAATACGGGAAATTATTGGAGATATTGAAGAATTAATTGAACTGCCCCACGTAAAAAACATTACCCAGGAAATTTTCAATGAACTTTAATACTACCTTGATTTTTCAGCTTTTTGGTGCTAAAATATTTTCTGATTTTAAATCAGAGAAAACTCATTAAAAAGAAAGAAGCGGAATGGAGTTAAACTCCTTTCCGCTTTTTCTCTCTTTAAAAACCTTTTCTCTTGGTACTCCTTCACTTGTTTTCAGCAAAGTAACCTTGACGTTGGTTTTTTGAACCTACAAAATAAATATCTTTCCTAACCCGGCAGGATAAACCCGCCTATTAAATTTCCTGGTTCTAAACTGAAGAAATCCATAAATTTGGAGACCCGGAGAAATTGTATTTACCTACCTTCAGTCTAATTCTGACCTTGGTGATAAAAATATTGCATTTCAAGACCAGGCTTACCGGAGCTTAAACCATCCCCACCTTCAACTCTAAGTGCAAACCATGGAAGTTTTCATCGCTGCCTAAAAACTTTCCTGTTCCAGCAGACCAGTTAATCCTTTTCACTCCTCAGCCAAAACTCTTAAAAGGGACATTATCAAACCCTGTCCGGCTTAATCTACCAAAGCACCAATTGAATGGAAGACCCTCCGTTCCCCTGCAAATTCTAAATAAAAACCAGTAACTTAATTAACTCCTGTTGATTATTATACCTCAATATTTTTCCAGTATCCAGAACTAAACCTGAAATAAAACAGGAAACCTCGGAAATATAGATCAATGGCCATTGCAACCCAGACCCCTAAAAGCCCCAGCCCCAAAAATATTCCCAAAAACATTGCCAGGCTCAAACGGATAATCCAGATCCCCAGAATCGAAGCATACATGGGAAATTTTGTGTCCCCAGCACCTCTAATGGCTCCCGAGAGGATAATGGCCATTGCAAAAGGAGGCTGGGCTATAGCAACAATTCTCAAGCACATAATCCCCAGGGAAATTACCTCTGGTTCATTGGTTAGGAAGTTCATGAAGTAGTGGGGAAAAACAAAAAATAAAACTCCCATAAAACTCATCACAATTCCGCCAAGCCGCCAGGTTTCCCGGCCGCATTTTTCAGCCAGTTCAGGATCCTTTGCTCCCAATCCCTGTCCAACCAGAGTGGTTGCCGCCATAGAAAAACCAAAACCGGGCATATAGGAAATGGATTCGGCTACTATCGCCAGGTGATGCGCAGCAAAGGCGGTTGTTCCCAGAGAGGCAACGATGCGATTAAACATTATCTTGCCCGAACTCATAACCATTCTTTCAACTGCAGCAGGGATCCCAATTTTTATTATTCTGCGGAGAAGATCAAAATCCAAATCAAAGATCCTCTGCAAATCAAGTTTCACAACGGATTTGCCCCGGAAAAGTATTGAAAGAATTACAATACCTCCAATCCCCCGGGCAACGGCTGTCCCCAGAGCGGCTCCAAAAACACCAAGACCTGCACCGGGAATAAATAAATCCAGTCCCCAGAGGGTAAGGGTCCTGGTTTCAAAAATCAGGAAGAAATTTAATATAACGTTTACAACATTGGCCACTGCATTTACACGCATGGGGGATTTGGTATCACCCGCACCCCGTAAAACACCGCTCATAACAAAAGCAGTTGACATAAAAATAAGACCCGGGCTCAGGGTCCGCATATATGTAGTTCCCAGGGGAATAACATCTGGTTCGGCACCCATGAAAATAATAACATATTGAGCGAGGCCAAAAATTGCTGATGAAATAACCAGTGCAGAACCAATGCTTAAAATCAGGGATTGATGGCCTGCCCTTTTGGCTCCCTCCTGGTCCTTTGCACCGATAAAGCGAGCCACTATTGCCGTTGAACCTACGCCTATTGCCGCAAAAAAACCCATAAAAAGCATCATTGGGGACATGGCCAATCCCACGGCTGCTACTGCTTCCTCTCCCAGGCGTCCCACCATTGCGGTATCTACAATCTGTTTGAAAGTCATTAAAAACATCTCTAAAATTGCCGGCCAGGCCAGAAGGATAACTTTTTTCCGTATTTCTGCTTTTGTGTAGTCTTTTTGTTCCAGGATTACTCCCTTATCCCTATCGAGAATATCAGCCATAAAAAAATCCTCCAGGTTTTCATTTAAATTTAGGGAATTAAACTTTTTTAAAGATTCTTTGCTTAAAAATTATTTTTCCTCTTTTTTTACCAGTCCCCTCAATTTTCTCTCAAACACTTCATCGTCAGCGTCTATTCTTTTGGCAGGACCCTTGGTTCTCCCTCCAGAACGACGGAACTTTTGTTTAATATTTCTTTCCTCGAGAAGGAAGTCAATATTGACTTCGGAAAACACCTTGCCTTTAGGAGAAATGCAGAAAGCTCCCTTCCCAATTAGCAAAGCAGCAAGCCCCAAATCCGCCGTCACCGCAATATCTCCGGGGCGAATCAGGTTTGCAATTTTTATATCCGTCTCTTGAGGATCATTTCCAACTACAAAATGCTCTTCTCCTCCAATATCATGTTCAAAACTGGCCACGGTAACAACCTGCAGTGAATCTTCCTCTCCCACTTTCTGACAAATCTGCAGGGCATTACGAGGACAGGCATCTGCATCCACAATTATTTTTTTCTTCAGGACCATATCAATTTATCCCCCAATTCAACTTTCCTCTTCTTCGTACCGGAAACTAACTTTTGAATCCAAAAACCTCTCGTAATGCCTTATTTGCCGGACAATTTCACCCCGGTTAAAAGAAAAAAGGGATAAGGCCTGCCATAAGAAAACCCAACCCCCAATCATCATCCCTTCCTTGAGGGTTCTGGTCATTAAAGATCCGGGTAAAATTGGATCAAGTGAAAAAACCAGGAGTAACAGGGTTATGGAAACTGCGAAATATTTTTTTATTCTCCTGAGAAGTAACCGCAGGTTGGTTTTTTCCCGCAAAATTTTATAAGAAAAGTTGGCTTTAACTCCCCGCGAAATTAGATCTTCTGTTTCTTTTTTCCTCTTCTCGGAAACAGTAAATAGAAGTTCAATCCCGTATTTAAAAGGAATATCCTTGGAGCACCTTTCCAGGAAATGAATTAACCCCGGATTCAGGTCACGAATTTCCAGGTAAGCGCTATCCCATTCATTAAAGGCATCAATATACCTGTCCAAGAAAGCTTCCAGGATAAAGTTCCCTTCGTCATTTTGCTTGTAAAGATTTTTCAATTGATTATTGTACTGCATCACCAGTCCCCCTGGGGAAAAAAGAATGTTTTTGCCTTTCAACTAACATTAAATTTTCGACAATATGTCCCGCTCTCCCTGTTAAGGTTTTAAATAACCTGTTTTTTTTAAGAAGTTTTTAAAAAGGATTTGACACCAAGGAGCCAAATCCCAAATTGACTTTTCCTGAAAAAAAGCCCCTTTTTAAATTGGGGCTTTATAATATTTTCTTGCTTATTTTAATTTTTTTATGGAATAATACCCTTTTATATAGCATTCCCTTCCCGGAGTTTTTCCTTTAAAACAAGGAAAATTCCTCCTCCGATAATTACCATGCAGAGTATTACCACAAAAACCACAATTGCACTTGTTACTTCCGCGCTCAACCGCTCAACAACAATCCCAAAAAA
>PWGV01000018.1 GCA_003554585.1 Halobacteroidaceae bacterium
TGCCATAATCAAACCATCCTCCCCATCTATGTAATATGAATCGCCGGGTTCATTTTCATTCTAATACAATATATTGTGTTTGTCTATAGCGAATAACCCCATATATTGTGTTGAGGATTACCTTCAGGGGTATTCCCCCGGTGCTTCGGGGACATTTAAAGAAAGAAGGTTAAAAACTACCAGCCAAAAACCCGAATATTTTTAGAAAAAACCAGAAAAAAGTTCGTGTTTTTGTTGAAGGGATTGCAGGGTTATGTTAAAGTTGAAGTAGACTCAAAAGGAGGGAGTGCTTTGTCCAGCAGAGATATTTATTCCAATTTAAGTCCGTGGGATCACCGGTATTCAGTCCGAGAAAAAGAATTTTCCGACTTGAGCCGGTTTTTTTCCGAGGCTGCCCAGATTAACTACCAGGGAAGGGTTGAACTGGCTTTAGTTGAAGAGCTGGTGGAGAGGGGGATTTGTCCCCCAGGAGCGATAGGGGAAATAAAAAAAGCCCTGGACAAACTGGACCCGGAAGAAGTTTACATAGAAGAAGAAAAAACCCGCCACAATATCCGGGCGCTGGTTAATGTCCTGGCCAGGGAGGTTTCCCCTGATCACAGGCCCTTTATTCACCTCTCGGCAACCTCCATGGATATTGTCGATACCGCCAATGCTCTCCGTTTCAAAGCAGCCCACAGGGAGTTAATTGATCCCCTTCTCCGCAAGGTTATCCTGCTTTTCTGCAGTTTGATCCGGCGGGAAAAAGCAACCCTGCAGATCGGCCGGACCCACGGCCAGCACGCAGTTCCAATTACTTTTGGTTTTGCTCTGGCCCAGTACCTGGACCGGTTGGGACGGGCTGCAGAAGAAAGTTTGCATAGGAGTGAGCAGCTCTGCGGGAAAATGGCAGGGGCTGTTGGAGCCTATAATGCTTCTAGTATGCTGGTCGAGGATCCCCTGGAACTGGAAAAAGGGGTTTTAAAAAGACTGGGTTTAAAGCCAGCCCCGATTAGCACTCAGATTGTCCCTCCTGAATATATGTTGAATTACCTGCACAGCGTTATTGTCGCTTTTGGAGTGATTGCAGATTTTGCGGACGATATGCGCCACCTGCAGCGTTCGGAGATTGAAGAAGTCGGAGAATTTTTTGCGCCAGAACAGGTGGGTTCTTCGACCATGCCCCAGAAAAGGAATCCCATAAACTATGAACACATCAAAAGCCTCTGGAAAACCATCCAGCCACGAATTCAGACCGTTTACATGGATCAACTTTCCGAACACCAGCGGGATCTAACAAACTCTGCTTCAACCCGGTTTTATGTTGATATTCCTGTTGGGTTTTTCCTGGCCCTGCAGAGGTTAAAGCGGGTTCTGGAAAAATTTTCTGCCGACCGTGAAGCCATGTTCTCCAATCTGAAAAAGGGCCAGGATTTTATCCTGGCAGAACCCCTTTATATAGCCCTGGCTGCAGAAGGCTACCCCGATGCTCACGAGGTTGTAAGAAAATTAACCCTTGAAGCCGAGGAAAAGGGCGTGGGACTGCATGAAATCCTGGGGGAGAAAAAGGAAATCCAGGCATACCTGGAGAGAATGACCCCGGAGCAAAAAAACATTTTAGGAGATCCTGTCCAGTATACTGGGCTTGCCGAAAAGAAGGCAGAAATTATCTGTGAATACTGGGAAAAAAGGATGGAGAAATAAACTCTGGTTTTATCTAAATTAGGTTTGTGGAATGGTTATAATTTTAATGGTGACCATAAAGGAGTTGGGAAGAGAATGAGAAAAAGGGATTTGGCCCGGGAGGAGAACTTGGATAAATTCCGGGAAGAATGCGGATTATTTGGTGTGGCAAGTTCCAAAAAGGATGCTCCCCAGCTAACCTTTTTCGGCCTGCATGCTTTGCAGCACAGGGGCCAGGAAAGCGCGGGGATTGTTGTGGGGAACGGCCAGGAATTGGAAGGGAAAAAAGGAATGGGTCTGGTAACCCGGGTTTTTGACCAGAAAGACCTGGAAGAACTTGATGGCAGAATGGGAATTGGACATGTCCGCTATTCCACTTCTGGCGCCAACCTGATTGCCAACATGCAGCCTCTTTTGATCAGGTCTCTTAAAGGGAGTATGGCACTGGCTCACAACGGAAATTTAACCAATGGCCATGAACTGAGAGAAGAACTGGAGAACGGAGGTTCAATTTTCCATTCTACCCTGGACATGGAGATTCTGGCCCATCTTCTGGCCCGGCCCGGGTTTTCTGATTTTGAAAAAGCTCTCCAGGAGAGCCTTTTGCGCCTGGAGGGAGCTTATGCCCTTTTAATTTTACGGGGCGATACAGTTTATGGAGCCAGGGACCCCCAGGGTTTCCGTCCCCTCATAATTGGCCAGGTTGACGGAGATTATATGCTTGCTTCGGAAAGCTGTGCTTTTCATACTATAGGGGGCAGGGTAGTCCGGGAAGTAGAGCCCGGGGAGATAGTAAAGCTCAAGTCCGGGAAGTTTGAAAGTTTTCGTTTCGCTGATCCTGGTCCCGAGAAATTCTGTGTCTTCGAATATATTTATTTCGCCCGCCCGGACAGCTCTTTCAGCCTGGATAACGTTCACCGGGTCCGCCAGAAGATGGGCAAGCAACTGGCCGCCGAGTATAATCCGGAGGGAGACCTGGTTATTCCCGTTCCGGATTCGGGAAACTCTGCTGCCCAGGGCTTCGCCCGGGCCCGCAACCTTCCCTTTGAACTGGCTTTAATAAAAAATAAATACGTGGGGCGTTCTTTCATTATGCCCCGCCAGGATATGCGCGAAACCCAGGTTAAGCTCAAACTGAGCCCCATCAGGGAACTGATCGAAGGGAAAAGGGTCATTTTAATAGACGATTCCCTGGTCCGGGGAACCACCAGCCGTTACATTGTAAAAATGGTCCGGGATGCAGGAGCCCGGGAGGTTCATCTGGGAATTTCTTCCCCCCCAGTGAGTTTTTCCTGTTATTATGGTCTGGATACTACCCGGCGGCAGGAATTGATCGCCGCCCGCAAAAACACTGCAGAGATCGGGGAGCACGTGGGAGTTGATTCCCTCGGTTATCTTTCCCTGGAGGGGCTGCAGGAAATGTTCGGCAAAAATATGGGTTACTGTGATGCCTGTTTCAGCGGAAATTACCCCCTGGCGGGAGAAAACGGTAATTAGAAAAGGGGAGGGAAAAATTATAAATGGATAAAAAGGGCTGGACCTACCAGAAAGCTGGAGTGGATATAGAAGCGGGAGATCGGGCTGTGCAAGCCATAAAAAAAATGGCCCAGAGCACTTTTGCAGGCCACGATATTGTCCAGGCAACTGGTGGGTACAGCGGGATTTACAAATTAAGAGACGGACAGTTATTGCTCGCTACCTGTGATGGGGTTGGAACCAAGCTGCTTTTGGCCCGCGAGATGGGGGCCCACCGCACAGTGGGCATTGACCTCGTGGCGATGAGTATTAACGACCTTTTAGCCCAGGGAGGAACACCCTTATTTTTCCTGGATTATATTGCCGTGGGCAAACTTGTCCCCGAACAGGCTGCTGAACTGGTTGAAGGTGTTGTAGCGGGATGCCGGGAAGCGGGTTGCGCTCTTTTAGGAGGGGAAACTGCGGAAATGCCCGACCTTTATGCCCCCGGGGATTACGATCTGGCCGGGTTTGCGGTCGGGACGGCAAGGGAGGAAGACCTTTTACCCGCCGATGATATTGCTGCGGGAGATCTGCTGATCGGTTTGCCCTCCTCCGGAGTTCACAGTAATGGTTTTACCCTGATCAGGAAGGTTTTGCTGGAAAGCGCCGGGTTGAAACTGGAGGATAAACCAGGGGACTGGGAAAAAACACTGGGAGAAGAGTTGCTGCGTCCCACCGTGATTTATTTTAAGCCCCTGCAGTCCTTGAGGGAAAAATTCAGAGTTAAAGGAATTGCCCACATTACCGGGGGAGGTTTAAGGGGAAATATCCCCCGATTAATACCTCGAGGACTTGCTTATGAACTCTGGACTGACCGCATCCCCTCCCGTCCGGTTTTTGAATTAATAAAAGAAAAGGGCGAAATAAGCCAGGAGGAGATGGAAAAAACCTTTAACCTGGGAATGGGAATGGTTTTAACCCTGGAACCGGAAAAAGCAGAGCAAGCCCGGGATTTCCTGAATGAAAGGTTTTATTCCAGCGGTTATCAGGCTGAAATAATCGGGAAAATTAAAAAGGGGGAATGATGCTGTGGGGCAAAAAAAAATCGGGATCATGGTTTCGGGTAGAGGTAGTAACATGCAGGCCATAATAGAGGCTTCCCGGGACCCGAATTATCCAGCCCGCGTAGAGCTCGTTATTTCCAACCGGGAAGAGGCCCCGGCTTTAGAAAAAGCCTGGAAGGAAAATATAGAAGGGGTTTTTATTCCCGGAATAGGCCGGGAATGGGAAAGAAAAGTTTTGGATTTAATTAATGAACACGGAATCGAACTTTTGTGTCTGGCGGGTTTCATGAGGGTTCTGAGCCCCGAATTCCTGGCCCAGGCTCCCCCGGTAATGAATATCCACCCCTCGCTTTTACCCGCCTTTCCCGGGCTCAATGCTCAAAAACAGGCCATTGAACACGGGGTGAAAATAAGCGGATGCACCGTTCATTTCGTCGATTCTGGAGTTGACTCTGGGCCCATCATTCTGCAAAAGGGAGTGGAGGTCAATCAGGACGATGATGAAGAGGAACTGGCCGAAAGGATTTTAAGAATTGAGCATCAGCTTTACCCCCGGGCGGTGGAACTCTGGGCGCGGGACCAGTTAGAAATAGAAGGCCGGAAAGTTAGGATAAAGGAGGAAAAAGGGCATGGCTAGAAGAGCTTTAATCAGTGTTTACAATAAAAAAGGCTTGGAAAAACTGGGCCCGGGCCTGCAGGAACTGGGTTTTGATATAATTTCCACCGGGGGGACAAAAAAATTTTTGGAACAAAGCGGTGTTAAATGCCGGGAGGTGGCAAAGATTACCGGCCAGGCCGAATTATTCTCCGGCAGGGTAAAAACCCTTCATCCGGCCATTCATGCTGGAATTTTAGCCCGCCGGAATAATCCTGGAGATATGGAAGAACTGGAGAAAACAGGTTTTGGCCCGATTGACCTGGTGATAGTTAACCTCTATCCCTTTGCTGCAATCCGCAGAGGTGGAGGCAGTCACGAAGAAATCCTGGAAAATATTGATATAGGTGGTCCAACCATGATCAGGGCCGCTGCAAAAAATTATTCTGATGTCCTGGTTGTGGTCGATCCCGAAACCTATCCCTGGATCCTGGAGAAACTAAAGGGGGACAAGGTAACCCTCGAAGATAGAAAACTGCTCGCCAGGAAAGCTTTCGCCCACACTGCCTCCTATGAACTGGAAATAGCCGATTATTTCGCCCCCGAAGAAGAGAGGGTTTTTCCCATCCGGGCGGAAAAAGTCCGTGACCTTCGCTACGGGGAAAACCCCCAGCAGAAGGCTTCGCTCTATGCCAGGGAGAAAACCAAGGGGACAGTTGTGGGGAGTAAACTTTTGAGCGGGAAACCCCTTTCTTATAATAACCTGTTGGATACTGAAGCCGCCTGGCAGGCAGTCCTGGAATTTCCCGATCCTGCCTGGGTCCTGGTAAAACACGGCAATCCCTGTGGGCTGTCAACAGATGAAGACAGCCTGGAGGCTTTGAAAAAAGCCCGACAATCAGATCCGGTCTCTGCTTTTGGGTCTGTAGTAGCTGCCAACAGCGAAGTAAAAGAGCGGGAAGCAAAAAATCTTGCGGAAGAACAGTTTGTAGAGGTTCTTATCGCCCCCGCAATTACCTCGAATGCACGCAAAGTCCTGCAGGAAAAATGGAAAAACATCCGCCTCCTGGAGGCGGGAGGTTACCCAGCGGAGATTTTCAAAGAACCAGAGATCCGCTCTGTCCTGGGAGGTTTCCTGGTTCAGGACCGGGATCGCCCCGCCCGGGAAAAACTGGAGGGTGAAGTAGTTACCTCCCTGGAACCTTCCCAGGAAGAGATGGAAGAACTATTATTTGCCTGGCAGGCAGCCAAACATGTTAAATCAAATGCCATCCTCCTATCCCAAAAACGAGCAACCGTTGGAATTGGTGCGGGTCAGATGAGCCGGGTAGATGCAACAAGGATGGCTATCTGGAAAGCGGGAAAAAGGGCGAAGGGTGCTTTCCTGGCCTCGGATGCTTTTATACCCTTCCCCGATACCCTTGAACTTGCTCACAAAGCAGGGGTCAAAGGAATTATTCAGCCGGGTGGAGCAAAAAGAGACGAAGAGGTAATCGCAGCAGCAGACCGCCTGGGCTTGCTAATGGTATTTACGGGCAGGCGCCATTTCCGGCACTAGTTCTTGCAAGGAGATAAAAAAAAGACCCTGCAGTCCTTGGCTAAAAAGGACCGCAGGGTTTTTTTATCCACAAAAAGGGGAAAGTTATTAACAATATGTTGATAACTATAACCGCAGGTAGGCTATTCCATCGGGGTGAATTCCGGCCGGGAGCCTTTTTTCTTCCTCCAAAGAATCCATGTTGATAACTGAGACATCGTTGGTTTTGTTGTTGGCAGTATAGGCCCGGTCTCCTTCGGGGTTGAAAACAGTTCCCCCGGGCCAGATTCCCAGAGGGATCCTCTTGATTTCCCAGGGGCGTTTCTCTCCCTTGCGGGGAAAAACGGTATCAATTACCGAAAGATCATTTCCTTCCCGGTTGGGAATAAGGCAGTAGCGGCCATCAGGAGAGAATACCGCCCTTATGGGACAGCGCCCCAGGCGCAGCTTGTGGATTACCTGGTAACTCTGGATATCAATACAGAATAGAGTGTCGTCGTCCTGATTGGCGACGTAGAGAACGGGAGACTGGGGGTGGACGGCAACGCCTTCGGGGCCTTTACCCACCGGGAAATGATTGGTTATTTCTTTTTTTTCGGGGTCAAAAACGGTAATATTATCGCTCCCGATATTGGGAACGAAAATCTGGTCTCCACCGGGGGTTGGTGCAATCATGTGGGAATGTTCCTGGAAGGTAGGTATAACATCGGTTACCGTCTCACTTTCGGTATCAATAACGAAAATTTTTGCAGAAAAAGTAGAGGCGATATAAAGGTTTTTACCGTCCGGGCTGAGTCCTACTCCGTGGGGAAAGTCAAAATCGGGGTGGTCTATGCTTTTGGTTACTACCATCTTTTCGTTATCAATTATATTAAGTCGGTTGCCCAACGAACAGGTAACAAAGGTTTTCCTTCCGTCGGGAGAAATTACCACTTCGTGGGGGTTATGGTCGACATTGATTTTTTTGTGGGTTTTTCCGTGAACTGGATCGATGAAGGAAACAGTGTCTTCGTCTTTGTTCAAAACAACAAGAAAATCGGACATTTTTCTTTTCCTCCTTTGATTATTTAGTTAGCTTACATCTTACGCAGGATTTCGACCCGCTCATTAATCGGGGGGTGGGTGCTGAAGAGTTTGTTGGCCCCCCTGGCGCTGAAGGGGTTAACAATAAAGAGGGGTGCTGTGGCCTGGGAAGCATTTTTCAGCTTCTGGGGATCGGAAGAAATTTTCTCCAGGGCGCTGGCCAATCCTTCGGGATAACGGGTAATCATGGCTCCGTCTGCGTCTGCGAGAAATTCTCGCTTGCGGGAAATGGCCAGGCGGAGCATCTGGGCAAAGAGGGGGGCGAGCAGGGCCATAAGAATTCCCAGGACCATGATAATAGCCTCCGGGCCCGCTCCCTTGCGGCCCCTGGAGGAAGAACGCCGCATGCTCCGAAAGAAGAAACTGCGACGCATCCACTCGCTCAAAAGGACTATTGCTCCTACCATAACTGCAGCAAGTGTTGCCAGGCGGGTATCGTAGTTCTTGATATGGGCCATTTCGTGAGCCAGAACTCCTTCAATTTCCACCCGGTTTAACCGCTCGATTAAGCCGGTGGTTACAGCCACGACTCCTTTTTCCGGGTTGCGGCCGGTAGCAAAAGCATTGGGGGTGGGATCGTCAATAATGTAAAGTCCGGGTGTGGGTAGCCCGGCCCCGATTGCCAGCCCCTCTATTGAATTGACCAGGTGGGGGTATTCTTCCTTTTTTGCTGGGCGGGCACCTGTAGCCTTGAGGACAATGGTGTCGCTGTAATAATAGGAGCCGAAACAGAGCAATAGAGCGATCAGAAATGCAATTACCAATCCAAAATACCCGCTGCCGGTGTACTCGCCGAAAATAAAGCCTACGGCAGCGAAAAGCAATATAAAAAGAAACATCAAAAGCCA
>PWGV01000024.1 GCA_003554585.1 Halobacteroidaceae bacterium
ACCTTTGCTGGAAAGGGTCCGGGTAATTGCTGCGGTCAGAGTAGTTTTTCCGTGGTCGATGTGTCCAATGGTTCCCACATTAACGTGCGGTTTCTTTCTTTCAAACTTAGCTTTGGCCATAGATTCTTCGTCCTCCTTTTACACAATTGTGCAGTAAATTAACAGTTCAGAACAACTAAATATTATGCTTGCGCAAAAAAACTTCCAGTTTCCTTTTTACTCTCTGCAGTGCGTTGTCAACTGATTTCACATGGCGGTCAAGGTGATCGGCAATTTCCTGATAGGATTTTCCGTCAAGGTATTCCTGGAGAACATTCATCTCCAGTTCACTGAGCATCTCGGTAATCTTGTTTTCAATTAAACTGTAGGTTTCTTTGCTTATAAATAAATCTTCGGGATTGGTTAACTTACTTCCCCGCAGAACATCTAAAAGGGTGCGGTCGGATTCTTCATCATAAATTGGTTTGTTCAAAGAAACATATGAATTCAAGGGTTGATGCTTCTGGCGGGTTGCAGTTTTAATAGCAGTAATAATCTGGCGGGTAATACATAATTCGGCAAAAGCCCGAAAAGAAGCAAGGCGATCAGGCCGATAATCCCGGATAGCCTTATACAAACCGATCATGCCCTCCTGGACAATATCTTCCCGGTCGGCTCCAATTAAAAAATAAGATCTTGATTTGGCTCTCACAAAATTTTTATATTTGCGGATTAAATGATCGAGGGCGTATGAATCTCCTTGATGGCAAAATTCAACCAGCTCGTCATCACACCGCTCATTGTAACATAAAACCTTTTTTCCCTTCTGCTGCTGCAGATTACCCTTCAATAATATACCCCCCAGAATAAATTCGGTCCAAAGTCTCCCTTATATTATACTTATTAGCATAAAAATCGTCAAGACATTATTCCTGCTCCATTTTTCGCTGCCTCATAATCTCATATAGGATAATCCCTGTAGCCACCGAAGCATTTAAAGATTCCAGGTTGCCTATTCCGGGGATTCGGATTAAGTGATCACATTTTTTCCGGACCAGGGGGCGAACACCTTTTCCCTCGCTTCCAATAACAATCAGGGTTGGATAAGTAAAATCTACCTGCCAGGGCTGAGTTTTAGCGTTTTGTTCTCCGGCAGTAATCCAGAAACCTCTGTCCTTAAACTCGTCGATTGTTCGGGCCAGGTTGGTAATTTCTACGACTGGAACCCACTCCCACCCGCCAGAACTGGCCCTCTGCACTGTTTCAGTAAGAGGAGCAGAACGGTCCTTTGGAGTCAAAATTCCATCAACTCCGATAAATGCAGCTGAACGAATTATGGCTCCCAAGTTTTGCGGATCCTGGATCTGGTCCAGGGCAATAATCAAACTTAAATCTTCCTTATTTAATATATCCTCCATTTTCCAGGGGGAACGGGGCCTGACCCGGGCCACAACACCCTGGTGGTTCTCTGTAACCATCTGATCAAGTTTTCTCCGGTCAACCTTCTGCAGGGTTATTCTTTTTCGGGCGGCCATTCTTTTAATTTCCTCAACTGCCGGTCCCCGACCATCACGGAGGATAAATATCTCTTTAATTTCCCGGCCCGATCTTAAAGCTTCAAGGACCGGGTTTCTTCCACTAATGGTTTCCATTAACTTCACCTTTCTTCCGCCACCGCCCGCAGGATTTATCCCCTTCCGGGCAGGGCCCTCTTGCACAGGCTGCTCCGGCTGTCGCAAAAAGGATGGGTGCTTTTTCTTTCACCAGGTTCAGCATCTTCTGAGCCATTGTCCTGATTTCCCCCTGGGCGCGGTTACAGCAGCGAAGATTGAAGAAGTGATGCAGTGCCCTGCCATTCATTGTTACCACAATCTTGCTTTCCAGAGCTTGGGGAAGGAGGTACCTGGCTTCCTCCTGGTGAACACCGCTGTCAACCAGATCACAGTAAGCGGTGAAGCTTTCTCTGCAGGAGTTTAAAAACATTTCCTTTTTTCCCAGATCTTTTTCAATTTTTGGGGGAACCACAAATTCTGGTTCAGTTTCCCGCACATAACGTTGAGATTTTTGTGAGTAGGAACAACCGATGCGGTGCCGGACCAGTTGGTGAGTAGTTACACGGGAAACTCCTTCGATCAGGAAGGTGAAGGTAACATGTTCAAGGACGGAAAAATGGCCCATCCCCAGAACACTTTCCAGCAGCCTCTCTACCTTTTCTTGAGTCAGGGCATCCTTTAATTTTTCCCCGCCCAGCGGAGAATAGCAAAGGCGGGCGGCCAGGGCAACTACCCGTTCCGGGTCAGGGGTGTGACTCAGGATTTCGATATGCATCTGGGAATAGGTACTCATTACAATCAATCCTCTCTCAATTCAAGGGCTTTTTCCAGGCGGTTAACTCCTTCCCCCGGCCCTAAAAAAGCCATAATATAATTCAGGTCCGGGCCAGAACCTTTGCCTGTAAGAGCCCAGCGAACTGGCTGGAAAACGAGTTTACCTTTAAACCCCAATTCTTTTCCTATTTCTTTCAGGAAACTTTTCCCTTCCTCGGGAGCAATTTCTTTTCTCCGTTTAAGTTTTTCCTGCAGGGCTTTTAGAACTTCATCCACCTGGTCCTGGCTGAAAATTTCCTTTGCCTTTTCCCTGTTCTCATATTCCAGGTCCCCGGTGAACTCAGCACCCATTTCCCCCATTTCCTGGAGAGTCGAAACTTTTTCCTGCAGGGCAAGCAGCAGGTAATCCATTTTTTTACCAGCGAGGTCAATACCTTTCTTCCGGAAAAAAGGTATTGCTTTTTCTCTCAAGCCCTCCAGAGTTAACTTCCTTATATATACACCATTCATCCAGTCCAGTTTTTCCCGATCAAAAATAGCTCCACTGTGCTTTATTCTCTCCAAAGAAAAACCGGCGATTAATTCTTCGCTTGTGAGAACTTCTTCTCCGCTCTGATCAGACCAGCCCAACAGGGCAAGATAATTTAGCATTGCTTCTGGGAGATAGCCCATTTCCCTGTAGCGGCTGATAAAAACTTCTGCTTCCCCGGATCTCTTCTTCATTCTCTTGCGGTTTTTATCCAGGATAAGCGGTAAATGAGCAAATTCAGGCAACTCCCAGCCCAGGGCCTTATATAACAGGATTTGTTTTGGTGTATTAGAGATATGATCTTCTCCCCGGATAACATGGGAGATCTCCATCTTATAATCATCAATAACACAGGCGAAATTATATGTTGGCGAACCATCTGATTTCATCAGGACAAAATCATCCCGGGTTTCAGCGGCAAAAGAAATTTCTCCGCGGATAATATCCCTGAAAGCAACTGGTCCCTGGAATTTGTTATAAAAACGAAGGGCTTCGGGGGTTTGCTGCTCCCGAGCTTTGGCACTTTTTTCGGGGGAAAGGGTCCGGCACTTTCCACTGTATCGAGATTCCCTGCCTTCCTGCACGGCTTTTTCTCTTTCAGCTTCCAGTTCTTCCGGGGAACAAAAGCAGGGGTAGGCAAGACCTTTCTCTTCCAGTATGCGAGCATACTCCCGGTAAATTTCCAGTCTCTCCATCTGTTGATATGGACCATACCCGCCTCCAGCACCAACACCTTCATCCACATCCAGCCCCAGCCACTCAAGTTCTCGAAAAATTATCTCCTTAAATTCCTCGGTGGAACGTTCCCTGTCCGTATCTTCAATTCTAAGTATAAAAGTCCCCTCTTCATTGCGGGCGAAAAGCCAGTTGAAAATTGCTGTCCTTATATTTCCAATATGAATTTCTCCCGTCGGGCTTGGGGCAAACCTAACTCTCACACTCACCAGAATTACCTCCCTCTTTCATGTCACGATTTATTGTAGCTACGGCCTGGACTAAAACTCCTTCACCCCGCCCAATAAAACCAAGCTTTTCTGCAGTGGTTGCCTTTATCCCAATCTTTTGGGGAAGGACATCCAGGGTTTGAGCAATATTCTCCTTCATGTTTTGAATATAAGTAGCAATTTTGGGTTTTTCCAAAATGACAGTGCAATCAGCGTTGTTTAGCTGCCAGCCCTTTTCCTTTAAAACCATAGCTACTTTTCCGAGAAGTTCAATACTGTCAGCCCCCCGGTATTTTTCCTCGGTATCCGGGAAAAAATGGCCGATATCCGGCAGACCAGCCGCCCCCAATAGAGCATCCATCAGAGCATGGACAAGGACATCTCCATCAGAATGACCTCCACACCCCTTTCCTCCAGGGATCAAAACCCCCCCAAGAATCAATTTTCGGCCTGGAACCAGGGGGTGAATATCAACTCCTAGACCGGTTCGATTTTCCTCACGGGGAAAGAAAAGATCCAGATCATTTTTGGTGGTCACCTTAATATTTTTCTCCTCTCCGGGAATTATAAAAACTGGATGGCCGGCTTTCTCCATTATTGCTGCATCATCAGTAACTTCCCAATCAGATTCCCTTGCTTTCCTGTATGCCTCCAGGAGCGGCTTTTTTTGGAAACCCTGCGGGGTTTGGATTAGACGAAGCTGTTCCCTGTCCAGAGTTTTTTCCACTCTTTTTTCCCTGTTAATAACTTTTACAGTATCCCGGGCCGGGACTGCGGGAATTACAGCGCCTTTTTTCCTGGTTTCAGAGTATATTTCTTTTACAAGCTTCTCTGATAGATTAGGCCGGGCTCCATCATGAATAAGAACAATATCAATCTCGGAGCCAAGTTCTTCCAAAGCCAGGGCAATGGTTTCCCGCCTGGTCCTGCCCCCCGCCACAACCACCGGGGCTGGATGCAAAGAAAAGGGAGGAAGGAGTTCTCGCTCCACCCACCCTTTATCTTCCCGGGGAACACATAGTACTATCTGGGAAATAAAGGACAACCCGGTGAAGGGCTGAGTAGCCCTGATCAGCATCGGCGTGCCCTTTATAGATAAATATTGTTTTTTGCAACCCATGCGCTGCCCTTTTCCGGCAGCAGCGATAATCACCGCAGCTTTCATTGATTAACGGTCCTTTCCACGAGGTGGTCCTTTTTGGGTTTGGCAAAAATCATCCGGCCCGCTGCGGTTTGAAGAATACTGGTAACTAAAACCTCCAGTTCTTCATTAATATATTTCTTCCCTTCATCAACAACAATCATGGTTCCATCATCAAGGTAAGCAACACCCTGCCCCTGTTCTTTTCCTTCCTTAACCACTTTTACCACCATTTCTTCACCGGGAAGGACAACAGGTTTCACCGCATTGGCAAGCTCGTTAATATTCAGGACTTCAACTCCTTGAAGCTCGGCGACTTTATTAAGGTTAAAGTCATTGGTAAGAATTTTTCCTCCAGTGCTCTGGGCCAGTCGAACCAGCTTGCTGTCAACTTCACTTAAATCTTCAAAATCTTTTCCGATTATCTCTACCTTAACATCAAGGTCTTTTTGAATCCTGTTTAAAATATCCAGGCCCCGTCGCCCCCTGTTTCTCTTGAGCAAATCAGAGGAATCTGCAATGTGACGGAGTTCTTCCAGAACAAATTCAGGGATAACCAGGGTTCCTTCCAGGAAACCACTGCGGCAAATATCGGCGATCCGTCCATCAATTATTACGCTGGTATCGAGGATTTTCGGGGAAAAGCTTTCTTCTTTTTCCGGTGATTTACGCACGGTTGGAGAAGGAACCCGCCGAAAGAAAGCTGCTATTTCTTCCTTTTTCCGCAGGGCCAGGCTTACCCCCAGGTAAACAGTGAATAAATTAATAAATAACCTTATATATATGCCAAAAGTGGGAATAGAATCGATTGGAAAGGAAAAAACTATTAATAAACCAATTAATAAACCAATTATAAGTCCGAGTGAACCAGCCACAATTTCCTGGGTTGGAAGTTTAGCCAGGTGTTTTTCGAGGCGCAAAAGGCTTTTAACAATTTGCTCCGCCCCAAGGGGAAAAATTATAAAACCAATCAATGCTCCCAAAATGATTCCAAAAAGCTGAATATTTCCAATTTCAATTCCCGCCGGCGCCCAAAGGACATCTTCTCCTGGTGGTGCAAAAATCAGGGAAACCTGATGCCCGATGCTTGCTCCAACAAGAGCAGAAACCAGGCGGAAAATTGCCCTGAGGACTTTCAATTCGCCCTCACCTCCTTCCGATCATTGGCCGTAATCCTCCTTTTGAGGACAAGCAGTCCAAATATTAGTTGATAAAACTTTTAAAAGTCCATTTTATTTGGACTAATGGGTAAAAAAAAGAAGGGAAAAAGCCAACCTAGAACTGACGCCCTTTTAGTCCAAAGCAAATATTTTCTCCAGTTCTTCGAGGACATCCTCCTCCGAAGATTCCTGGGCAAGAACAAGTTCACTAACCAAAATCTGCCGTGAATTGTTTAAAAGCTTTTTTTCACCAGTGGAGAGGCCTTTTTCCATTTCTCTTCTACTTAAACTGCGAACTACTTCTCCGACTGCAAATATATCTCCGGTTTTTATTTTTTCAACATTGGCCCTGTAGCGGCGGTTCCAATTTTTACTTCCCTGCTCATGATCGTGGCAGAGTTCCCGCAGAACTTCCCGGGCTTCTTCCGCAGAGATAATATATCGCAAACCGAGTGAATCTACTTTATCCATGGGAACCATAACCCGCATATCACCAAGGGGCATCTCCATGATATAATATCTTTTCGTTTCACCTAAAAACTCTTTTTCTTCTATAGCAGTAATTGTCCCGGCCCCGTGCATGGGGTAGACAACCCTGTCCCCAACTTCAAACATGGAAACCCCTCCATAATAATCATGCTTAATAATTATAACATTTACCCCCTGGGGGGTCAAACAGCCGCTAACTTGACAAAGCAATGAAGGAATGACTATAATTAATATTAGGAAGTTAATTCGTCCCGAGGAGGAGATAAGAATGACAGATCCCAAGGATCAAACTGCCAGGGAAGAACTATGTTGTCGCTTCCAGGACATTGTCTCCCAGTATCTTATCCGCCACCAGAGTGTTTTGGATATTATATCCAAGCTACAGGAAGCTTCAAGCAGGACCAACCGAGCAGTAGTTAAGTCAATCACCAGCTGCGGCTGTTTAAAGGTGAGTGCTGAAAAACAGCAAATGCCAGATGATATTAGCTTCACCCAGATGAAGGAATATATGGATAATCACCTGTCGGGACGGCTGTGCGAAGATTGTCGCGAAGTTTTGGATGACGAGATTGGGAAAACGCTCTTTTATCTTGCAGCCCTTTGCGATGTTTTGGATTTAAACCTATCGGAAATAATGGAAAAAGAATTAAACCGAATGTCCACTCTGGGCATTTTTAATCTTCGCTAAATTTGCCGGTCCAAAAAGACCTGCTCTTTAAGCCGGTGCAGGCCATCCTTGATGGCCTTGGCCCGGACTTCGCCAATACCATCAACCTCATCCAGTTTTTCGATACTGGCCCCTAAAACGGCCTGGAATCTACCGAACTCCTGGATGAGGTTTTCTATTACCGGGAGCGGTAGGCGCGGGATTTTCCTCAGGAGACGGTAACCCCTGGGAGAAACAGGGTTCTCCAGCGAGGAAATGTTTCCACCGTGTCCAAGAACCTTACTGATATTGGGCATATTAACCAATTCCTCGCTGGTCCATTCAAGGAGCTCGTTAAGAATACTTTCGGCATCCACCGGTTCGTTTCCTTCTTCGTCCACTCCATAATCCCGGATAATCATAAGTGTTTCTTCCCAGGCATTGGCAACCAGTTCATCGAGCTGCATCCTGATTAAACGGCCTTCATCGCCTAACTCATTTACATACCTCTCGATTTCTCTCTGGATATCGAGGACCATTTCAGCGCGCTGAACTACCAGTACAACATCGGAAACCGTAACCATATCTTCAAATTCAAGTGCACTGAGGTTGGTAATTGTCTGATCCATAACATTGCGGTACTTTTCCAGAGTCTGCAGGGCCTGATTGGCCTTGGCAAGGATCACCCTTATGTCTTCCAAAATATAGTGTTCTTCACCATAAAAAAGGGAAATTATATCCCGCCTCTGGGAGATGGAAATAACAAGCTCCCTGGTTTGTTTGCTAACCCTCTCTGCAGTCCTGTGTCGGATTCCGGTTTGATCGGTGGGCAGAGATGGATCAGGAACCAGGTGAGCATTCACCACCAGAATCCGGGTTGCGTCCTTGCTTAAAAGAATGGCTCCATCCATTTTGGCCAGTTCGTAAAGTCGGGCTGGGGTTAATTCGCAATTTATGTTAAAACCCCCGTCAACAATACCCAAAAGCTCTTCACTATCACCCAGTGCAATCAGGGCGCCGGTTTTGGCCCGCAGAATATTCTCTAACCCTTCTCGCAAAGGAGTCCCCGGGGCAACCAGCTTTAATATTGGAGAAAATGCTTTATTGGCAATGCCCCTTCCATCCAAAAATACGCACCTCCCTAAAATTTATTCGACAAAAAGATACTGGATCAACTCCTGGACTGATGCCAGAGGGACAACTTCCATACCGGTTTCAACCCTGGCCCTGGCAGGCAATAATGCTCTGCTCAGACCCATTTTTTCTGCCTCGCGCAATCTTTCCCCCAGGCGAGGAACTCCTCTCAACTCACCGGTTAACCCAATCTCCCCGCAGAGAATAACGTCATCGGGTATCGGCTTTTCCAGGAAAGAACTGCTCATTGCAGCAAACATGGCCAGGTCGGCGGCAGGCTCGCTCAACCGGATCCCTCCGGCGACATTCACATAAACATCCTGCCAGCCTATTTCCAAACCCGCTCTTTTTTCCAGGACAGCCATCAGCATCGAAACCCTCCTGTGGTCAACTCCTGCCGTCATTCTCTGCGGTTGACCAAAAGTAGTCGGAGAGAGTAAAGCCTGGACCTCAACCATTATCGGCCTGCTTCCCTCCATGGAAGGGAAGATAGCACTACCGGGGGCCTGTTTTGGCCTCTCTTCAATAAAAATCGAGGAAGGGTTTGCTACCTCCAGCAAACCGGCGTTTTCCATGCGGAAAACTCCAACCTCATTAACCGAGCCAAAGCGATTCTTTATGCTACGTAAAATTCGAAAAGAATAATGCTGATCACCTTCGAAATAAAGAACGCAGTCAACCAGGTGCTCCAGAATTTTGGGGCCGGCCAGAGAACCATCCTTGGTTACATGACCCACAAGAAAAACGGGGACATCATTTTCTTTGGAATAACGGAGAAAATAGGAGCCTACTTCCCTGATTTGACTTACGCTTCCAGGCATGGAATCTATATGGGGAAAAGACATTGTCTGGATAGAATCAATGATAACCATCCCCGGTTGGAGTTCCTGCAGTATTTGATCCAGAGCCCCCAGGTCAGTTAGGGAAAGAGCTTTAAGGACACCTCCAGAAATATTAAGCCTCTGGGCCCTTAATTTTAACTGGCCCAGGGATTCTTCTCCCGAAACATAAAGAACCGGGCCATTCGAAGTCATTCCTCCTGCTACCTGCAAAAGCAGGGTTGACTTGCCAATTCCCGGATCTCCTCCCACTAAAATTAAAGAACCGGGGACCAGCCCTCCCCCCAGAACACGGTCAAGTTCGCCGATGCTGGAGGGGAGGCGTTCTTCGCGGGCCCCGGTTATTTCATCTATTGATTTAGGTTGGCTAAGGGGACCAGAAAGTTCACTGGTAGATGCAAACGAGTTCCATGCTCCACAGGAACTACACTGCCCCAGCCACTTAATACTTTTGTAGCCACACTCCTGACAGACAAAGCTGTTTTTTCCCTTTTTCATTGAGGGCCTCCCGATATTCGCGTCCTTCTTCATTATAGCAAGTTTTTCGCCCTCTTACAAGGTCTAGGCACTTTTTTTATCAAATTTAATTTTGCCGTCAGCGACCTCAACCTTGATTGTTTCTTCTGGTTGGAATTCTCCAGCAAGAACTTTGTCTGCCAGTGGATGTTCAATTAACCGCTGGATAGTCCTCCGCAGAGGTCGGGCTCCAAACCGCCTGTCAAAACCTTCTTTGGCCAGGTGAACCTTGGCCTCAGGGGTAACATCCAGTTTCAATTTTTGTTCGGTTAAACGTTCCTGGAGTTCTTCCAGCATCAGGTCCACTATTTGCTCAATGTGTTTTTGGTTCAGGGCATGGAATACAATGGTTTCGTCAACCCGGTTTAGGAATTCGGGCCGGAAGGTCCGGCGCAATTCGCTGGTGACTTTTTCCTTCATTTTCTCGTAAAGTTGTTGCTCGTCTTCTTCTGCATCAACAGGCTGGAACCCAACTCCACCCTGTTTTTCAATTAAAGTTGCTCCCACGTTTGAGGTCATAATTACTACAGTATTTTTGAAGTCAACCCGTCTTCCGTGGGTGTCAGTAAGGTTCCCATCCTCGAGGATCTGCAGCAGGATATTGAAAACATCCGGGTGGGCCTTTTCAATTTCGTCAAACAGAACAACGGAGAAAGGACGCCTCCTTACCTTTTCGGTAAGCTGGCCACCTTCCTCGTGCCCTACATAACCCGGAGGAGAACCAACAAGGCGGGATACGGCGTGCTTTTCCATATATTCGGACATATCGATCCGGATCAGGGCATTTTCGTCGTTGAAAAGTGTTTCGGCCAGGGCCCTTGCCAGTTCCGTCTTACCTACACCGGTAGGTCCGAGGAAGATAAATGAACCGATGGGACGGCCGGGATCTTTTAACCCCGCCCTCGCCCGGCGGACGGCACGGGAAACTGCTGTGACTGCCTCATCCTGGCCGATTACCCTCTTGTGCAATTCATCTTCCAGGTGGAGCAGTTTCTGGGTTTCTTCGCTGGCAAGCTTGGTTACGGGAATTCCCGTCCACTGGGAGACAATCTGGGCAATATCCTCTTCGTCTACGGTTAACTCATCGCGCCCCTTTTGCTTGTCCCATTCTTCTTTCTTTTCTTCCAGTTCTTCTTTAAGTTTTTTTTCCTGGTCCCGGAGTTGAGCAGCTTTTTCAAACTCCTGGGAACGAATTGCTTCTTCTTTTTCATGTTCCACTTTTTCCAGTTCTTCGTTCAGTTTCTTAATTTCCGGAGGCCTTGTGTTCTCTTTGAGTCTTACCTTGGAACCAGCCTCATCAATCAGGTCAATTGCTTTATCGGGAAGATAACGTTCTGTGATATAACGGTGGGAAAGATTTACTGCGGCTTCAATGGCAGAGTCAAGAATTTTAACCCGGTGGTGGGCTTCGTAGTTGTCGCGCAGGCCTTCCAGGATTTTCCTTGTTTCTTCAGGGGTGGATTCCTCTACGATTATTGACTGGAAACGCCTTTCCAGGGCGGAATCCTTTTCAATATACTTGCGGTATTCATCAAGGGTGGTTGCCCCAATACACTGCAGTTCTCCTCTTGCCAGAGCAGGCTTTAAAATATTGGCCGCATCTATAGCTCCCTCTGCCGCTCCTGCTCCAACCAGAGTATGCAGCTCGTCGATAAATAATACAACATCTCCGGCCTGACGGATTTCTTCCATTACGGATTTCATTCTCTTTTCAAATTCACCCCGGTACTTGGAACCCGCAACAATTGCACTCAGGTCAAGCAGAATTACCCTCTTGTTAAGGAGAATTTCCGGTGCGTTCCCTTCAACAATTCTCTGGGCAAGGCCTTCGGCTATCGCCGTTTTCCCTACCCCGGGCTCCCCGATTAAAACCGGGTTATTCTTGGTTCGCCGACTCAAAATCTGGATGACCCGCTCGATTTCCCGGGAACGACCGATAACCGGGTCCAATTTGTTGTCCTGGGCTTGCTGGGTAAGATCACGGCTAAACTCATCCAGGGTGGGTGTATTGGATTTGGTCTGGCTCCGGGCAGGCTGTTCCCCCGAAGCTCCACCCAGGTGGCTCATTACTTCATTGCGCAAAGTTTCCAGGTCTGCTCCCAGCTCTGTTAAAACCCTGGCCGCAACCCCTTCACCTTCCCTGATCAAACCCAGGAGAAGGTGTTCAGTTCCTATATAATTGTGGTTTAACTGGCGGGCTTCATCCAGAGCAAGATTCAAAACTTTCTTGGAACGAGGGGTAAGAGTAATTTCGGGATTCTGCCCTGCTTCCATTTCCCCCACGTACCGTTCTACGCTCTGGCGAACCTGGTCCAGGTTGATTCCTATGGACCGCAGTGCTTTTGCTGCTACTCCCTGCCCTTCCTGGATCAATCCTAAAAGCAGGTGTTCAGTTCCTATATAATTATGGTTTAAGCGCCTGGCTTCTTTCTCAGCTAACATTAGCACCTTCTGTGCTCTCTCTGTATATCTACCGAACATTTTGGACACCTCCATCAAGCTTCTTCTTAATTAATTCCGCCCTCTTGATATCTCTTTCTTTTTCATCCAGTTCCCTGTTATTTATTCTCTGCAGAGTTGCCGGGCGAATTAAAACCATTAACTGGCTCAAAATTGTGGGATCTATCTCTTTAATTATTTCCAGGTCAATACCGAGTTTTAAGTCTGATAAAAGGGAAATTGCTTCTTCGCTGGTCATCTTCTGGGCATAAGCTAAAACACCGTATGCTCTCCACACCTGGTCTTTTATATCGATTTCCCTTTCCCGCAATAGAAACTGCCTGGCCTGCCTTTCTCGCTCCACTACCTGTTCAATAACTCCAGAGATATTATCTATCATTTCCTCTTCCTTTAATCCCAGGCTGGTTTGATTGGAAAGCTGAAAAATATTACCCGCTGATTCGCTTCCTTCCCCGTAAAGACCTCGCACAGCCAAACCCAGGCGAGTAACCAGCTGCAGGGTCTGCTTTAGGTTTCCTGTCAATGCTAATCCCGGCAGATGAACCATTACTGAAACCCGAAGACCTGTTCCTAAATTGGTAGGACAACAGGAAAGATAGCCCCATTTCTCCTGGAAGGCATATTCCAATTTTTCCTCCAGCCCGTCATCCACTTCCTCGGCCAAGCGCAGGGCATCCTGCAATTGCATTCCTGGGAAAAGAACTTGAATTCTAAGGTGGTCTTCTTCGTTGACCATAATACTTATCATCTGGTCTTCGTCAATCGCAAGTCCTTTTTCAGGGCCCTGGGAAGCGTGATTGATGCTGATCAGGTGCCTTTCCACCAGCCCTCTTTTTTCCAGTTCAGAAAGATCTTCCATCTGGAGAAAGTCCAATTTATACTGTAACTCCCCCAGGGCTTGCTTAACTTTTTCCCTGACCTGATGGAGTTGTTTTGCATCCTCGCGGCTGGGGAAAGAATAATCAGCAAGGTTACGAGCCAGCCTGGCCCGGCTGGAGATTACAACATCGTTCATTGGGCCCTTACCCTGCATCCATTTGCTCTGTTCTGATTGAACTCTTTTATCCAGGGACATTTTTGCTCACCCCTCCAATTCCTTCTCCAGTTTTTTGATTTCGTCTCTAATTCGAGCAGCTTCTTCGAAATTTTCCTCCCGGACAGCCTTTTCCATCTCCTGACGCTTTTTCTCAATTTCTCGCTTTTTACGGATCAGTCCTCCGGTCCGAGCAGGCAACTTTCCTCGATGTTCCTCGCGACCGTGGATTCTTTTAATCAGGGGAGTTAACTGTTCTTCAAAATTTTCAAAACACCGGGCACAGCCCAGGCGGCCTTTTTCCCGGAATTCGCTGTAGGAGAGTCCGCAATTCGGGCAATCGGAAACTCCAACCAATCCTCCTGCAGGAGTTTCTTGCTGGGGATACTCGCCGCCCAAAAACCCGGTTAAAAAATTATGCAGGGAGAGGGGATCCTCGGCAAAACTGAATTCTCCTTTTTTCTGGGCACAATCCTGGCAGAGATAAATTTCAGTTTTTTGATTGTTTACTATCTTGGTCAGGTGAACATTCGCTTTATTCTTACCGCATTCCTGGCAAAGCATGGCTCAACCCTCCTTGTGTAAATTCCAGTAAAGACTTTCAATAACACTTTTCAATATTTTGCCCCGCAAAATATCCCGGCGGGGGAGCGATATATCCAGAATATCCCTCCGGACTATATTCTGTAACAGGAGACATTCTCTCCTGGTTAAAAGTTTATCTCTCTCCAGGCGGTGTAAAATATCCAGTGCTTCCTGTTGAGTTACTCCACTTCCAAGAGAGTTATGCAAACGAGAAAGGTATTCTTTCCTTTTTTCGCGGGGAATTTCTACTATCTCCACATAACCCCCGCCGCCTCGCTGGCTCTGGACCAGGTAACCCCGGTCCAGGGAAAACCTGGTTTGTAAAACATAGCTAACCTGGGAAGGCGCACAATCGAAGCGGGCGGCAACTTCATTCCGTTGAATGCGGAGTCGCCCCTGTTTTCCCAGCATTTTTTTCAGATAATATTCAATCCTGGTTACCAGGGTATCCAAGACCAGCCCCTCCTTTGACTTTGACTTTGACTTTGACTTTGACTTTCTTTGTCTTTTATTTTAATTGTTTTTCCCGGGGCTGGCAAAAGCTATTAAAGAGCAAAAAAGCCCGTCTATTCAATTGAGCAGGCTTTTTGCAGACTTATGCAATTATTACTTCACTTTATTTTATTTTAAGAAGTTTTTCATAGCTTTTTGTCAGATAATCCCTGTATAGCTCTGCTGGAAGAGAGGTCTTTTTAGCCCTGGTTTTTTCCAGTAAAGCCCGGGAAAGTTTGGCCTGAACCAGATTTCCCTGCTCGGGATTTTTTGATTCCGCAATTACCCCCTCCCCATCAGGGGTAATTGCCCCGGGAGCGTAAATCCCTGCTTTCCCGGTAAACTTAAAACCAAAAAAATCCCCTACAAGAGCACTTTTTATTCCAAAAACTGGTTCCTCCTGGACCCGGGCCCAGATCCCCCGCAGAGCCATATGCTCACTGTAATCGGGATTAATATCGGCAATAGGAACCAGGACCAGGTCCGCTCCACGGGCCCCGGCCAGCCGAAAAATTTCAAAGTAAGATGCATCCATACAAACCGGCATGGCCAGTTGCCACCCACCGGCAATCTCAATTACCTCCAGCTCTGAACCTGTTTCTACCTCCCACTGATTTTCCAGGGGAACCAGGTTCATTTTACTCTGGGCCAGAATTAATTTTCCTTCAGGGTCAAACAGGTGAGCAGTATTAAATAATCTACCTTTTTGGACGGTAAACATGCTCCCCGCGGCTATATATATCCCGGCTCTCCTGGCCAGGACACTAAAGACCTCGTGGTAAACCTTGCTAAAATAGGGGGCCACAAACCTGAAAACTTCTCCTGGATCAAGTTTATTTTCATCTTCCGCCCCAATTACGGGCAGCAACCCCAAAAGGGGAAGAGTCACATATTCGGGATAAAGAAAAAGCTGATTACCCCTTCTCTGGGCTTCCAAAAGCGGCTGATAAAGCCAGTCAACATATTCCTTAATATTGCGGGCAGATATTAATTCCATCTGGGAGCAGGCAACTCTCAATTCTTCTCGAGCAGGGCAGGGAGGACAGGGGGGAAATTTCTTGTCTGCCAGAGCTTTTTTGATTGCACCAGCCCTGGTTTTCCACTGCAAAAAGGCTTTAACCAGAGGCAGCATTATTGACCACCTCCGGATAGCTTTTCCAGGAAATTTTCCACCGTTGGAGAGCTTAACTGGGAACCAACAGGAAAAATTTGCCGGGCTTCCTCCCTTTTTTTCTCTTCAAGAGAGGCCCTGATTGAACCCCAGCCTTTTTTTAGAATCCCCGTCCTATCTTTTGTGGCTTCACAGGGGGCAAAAACCGCTCCCGGCCGGGATTTACATCCAGCCTCAACACCCCAGAACTGATTTCGCTGGACTTCTCTCCACAAACCAGACAATTCCCAGCGCCAGCCTCCCAGTTTTTCCCGGTCAACTAAAGGAGCCAGAACAATGTCGCCCCCCATCCCGGCAAGAACTCTCCCGTATTCGGGAGTATAAACATCCTTACCCAATGACAGGGCCAGGTTGCCCAGTTCAGTGGGGAAAATATTTATATCCCCCTTTTTTTTGCTTCCGATTTCAGCCTGTATCCCGATTTCATTTCCCGAATAATCAAAGATTACACTGACCATTTTCCCTGCAGGGTTTTTAATTGGACCAGGAACAAGGAAAACATTAAAATCTTTTGCAATCTCACCGTGGATGGAGAACCAGTCTTCTGCAGTTATATTATCTTCTCCCCCAGTGTTTCCCGGCAGGAGAACCAGTTCAACCCCCTGTCCCTTTAATTTCTCCACTTCGCTCTTTGCCCTTTGCAGATAGCTCTCAAAACCTGGGGGTTGTTTCTCCCAGGAAATTACTCCTATATCAGTTTTGCTCATCCGCCTGCCTCCTCCAGTCAATAGCCAGAGCATAACCCAGAAATCCCGCACAGGTGGCAAAAGCCAGACCTGTCTTTGCTTTTCCTGTCTGGGTATCAACAGTTTCGCAGGCAAGTCCACCGTCAAGGGCCGCTCTCATTAACCATTCCCTGTTTTCACCTGCCCGGTAACCCGAGAGAAGTTCGCTTACTGCAGCTAAAACCCAGGCTCCGTCAGCATGGGCAGAAGAAATTCCAGGGAATTTTCCCTCTTCCAGGTAATACTGGTTTTGCGAGGAATTGATCCATTCCATCGTATTCTGGTAAAGCGGATCTTCAATATCCAGAAAACCCCAGTAAGGCAAAAGAGAAAGAGCCCCCGGTGGGTTTTCATAAAGTTCATGGTTGCCCCGGGCGTCAAAAGTCCCGGCCAGGATCTCTCTCTGGTCATCAGTTTTCACAACTGCATGGTCGTAAATAGATTTTTCTATTCCCTCCCGCAGCCTTTTTAACCAGGAGACCGGAAGACCCAGTAAATTGGCTCGGGCCAGTTCCCTGAAAAAACCCAAAACCCGCCAGATCAAAACCTGGTTGTAAGTAACGTAGGGATAGGTGGGAGGGTCATCTGCAGGATCAAGGAAGGTTGCAAAAAGAAATTCATCCTCGTGTTTCCAGGCATATAACCAGCGGAAAAAATCCTTTGCCATGCTATTAATCGGCATTCCCCCAACAAGCAATTTGCCTCCAGGAAGCTTCCAAAACCTTTCCATGGCAATAAAATAGGCGCAAAGCTGGTCAACCTCAAAACCGGGATATAGTTCTCCCCCGGTAATATACTGGCTGTGGGTCCCTCCCTCATTCCAGTGCCTGTTTACAGCAAGCTTAAATAATTCTTTTCCCCTGTTCCGGTCTATTTCAATAATACCCGGTAAACTCCAGAGAAGCGAATCTCTTGGCCAGTATGCACCACTCACATAATAACGGGGGCTCCTGGAAGTAAGGAGGTGGAGCTCTCCTTTTTCAATAGAACGCCCCTGGGCGTAAAAATAGTTGAAAAAAAGATTGTAGTTTAGTTTTCTTTCCAGAGCAGGGGGACCCGCTAAAACTTTCCTTTCCTGGAGCCAGTCCCTGCTTTTTGAAAGCAACTCCTTCCAGCCCTGTCGTTGCAGGTGAATACAGGTTGTTGCAGCCCCGTCAGGATCAGCGCCCACGGCAAGGTAAAGGGGCCAGACTACTTTTTCCCCGGGATTAACTAAAAAATCCTGTTCCAGGACAAACTCAATTTTTTCTCTTCCTGTTGAAATACCTTCCCCTTCTTGCAGTAGCCTTGTTTTTTCTCCCCCACCAACCTGGATCCGATCCCCTCCTTCTCCACCCTTCATTGCAAGGGCACCAAGGGATAGTCCACTGGAAAACTCCAGGTTCAGCGTTTGAGTCCAGCTATCCTGAACTATACGTTTCTCTCCCGAAATTCGGCGTGATCTGTAGATAGTCTGGTTACAGCCCACCCAGTTCCCTTTAAAACCAAGGGAAATATTCTGGGCAAAAAGACCTTCATTTTTATAGCCAAATACTATCACCCCTCCCCTTTCTTCAGGGGGAAAGAGGTAGGTTATTTCCATTTTACCTCCCGGACAGGAGATTTCAACGACTGGGATCCAGTGATCAAGTTGTTTCCAGTTCCATTTTTTTGGTTGTAAAACTCGATCCTGCTGGCGGCAAAAGGGAACAAGGAAATATTTCCCCGCCTCGGGGCGAAATTCTAACAGGCCCCGGGCCTTTTCACTCAAAAGGTTGACGCTTTCCACAAGGCCCTGCTGAAAAAGGGCAGGTAGCGCCAGATACTCATTGCCGGTAGCCAGAACCTCTGCCCCGGAATTTTCCTGGGGTGCCCTGGTCAAAATTTTTCCCTCTCCCATTTATTCCCCTCCCTCCTTCTGCCCAATATCTTCTATTTTTTTTCATTTTTCCCTTTTACTTTAAAACAAAAAAGGTCCATTCCGGACCCTTTCTTAATTCCAAACTAATTATTTTTTTCTCCCCTTTTTATCCTTTCCCAGCGAACACCCTCAGGAGTGTCCATCAAGTGGATCCCTTTTTCAAGGAGTTGATCTCTTATGGCGTCAGCCTCTACCCAGTTTCTCTTTTTCCTTGCTTCTTCACGCCGTTCAATCAATTCCCTGATTTCATCGGAAATCTCTTCCTCTTCCCGTTTTTCCATCCCCGCCAAACCAAGCCCAAGAACCCGGTCACAATCAAGAAGAAACTGGTGATAATTCTGGCTGGGTTCTTCGCCCCGCAGGACGTCCCAGATTAGACCGATAGCTCGGGGAACATTCAGGTCGTCATTAACGGCTTCTTTAAACCTTTCTCTATA
Source organism: Halobacteroidaceae bacterium (assembly GCA_003554585.1). Taxonomy (GTDB): domain Bacteria; phylum Bacillota; class Halanaerobiia; order B1SED10-174; family B1SED10-174; genus T1SED10-26. Next base: position 18,508 of record PWGV01000024.1, read on the forward strand.
AACCTCCATCCGGGGTTCACCGCCTTCTTTTGGCGGAGCTTCTCTAAATTTAAGAAAATGTTCGGTTAATCGATCAATTGCTTTCTGGGCTCCCTGCAGGGCTTTCCAGGTGAAATTAACTTTTTTCCTGTAGTGGGCATTCAGAAGAAGATATCTGAAAGATATGGGGTCATAGCCCTTTTCTTCAATATTATCCAGGGTATAAAAATTACCCAGGCTTTTGGCCATTTTCCCCCCGTCAACCTGCAAAAACTCGCTGTGCACCCAGTATTTCACCATTTCCTTGCCCTTGAAACCCCAGTTTTGAGCAATTTCGTTTTCATGGTGAATGGGGATATGGTCCACTCCACCGGTATGGATATCAAAAAAATCGTCAAGGTATTTTAAGCCCATGGCCGAGCACTCAATATGCCAGCCGGGGTAACCCATTCCCCAGGGACTGGGCCACTGCATGATGTGGTTTTGGGGAGCCTTTTTCCATAAGGCAAAGTCTGCAGGGTGTCTTTTTTCCGGGTTAACTTCAACCCGGGCCCCTTCCAGTTGTTCCTCGAGATCAATTCCCGATAATTGGCCATAGTTGGGGAAGGTGGAAATATCAAAATATATCCCATCACTGATTTCATAGGCGCAACCATTATCCACTAAAACCTTAACAAAATCAATCATTTCCTGGATATGGTCCGTAGCCTTACAGGCAATTGTTGGGTCTTTAATATTTAATTGGGCAGAATGGGTGAAAAAAACTTCAGTATAAAATTCTGCAATTTCATAAGGTGTTTTCTTTTGTTTACGGGCTTCTAAGACCACCTTGTCTTCACCTTCGTCCGCATCGGAAACCAGGTGCCCCACATCTGTAATATTCATAACGTGGCGAACCTTATAATTATTAAACTCCAGGACCCGCCGGAGAATATCAGAAAAAACGTATGCTCTCATATTACCGATATGAGCATAGTCATAAACGGTGGGGCCACAGGTATAGAGGCCGACCCAGGGTGGTTTCTGAGGTTGAAACTTTTCTTTTTTTCTGGTCTTGGTGTTAAAAATAAAAAGATCCATGTCTCTTCCTCCCTGACTATTGCAGGTTTTCTATATATTTTATGCTAGGGAGAGCTAATTTTAAATCTTTTTTTTCCGGAGCAACAAATAACTGGCAGTGGCACATCCCATCCTCTTCGATTTCCTGCTTGTGCCAGTGGCAGGGACAGATCTTTTTCCTATCTTCTTCCTTGTCCCTGGTAACTGTCCTGCACGGGCAGTACTGCCGACCGTATTGTTTTTTGTTTTCTACAAGGCCCTTGAGAATCATATCAACTATTTCAGGATCGGGATTTAATCTGTACCCCGCTTTTTCCGCATATTTTTCCGCAAAAGCCCTCATTTTTTTCATTTCACTATCATGTTCACTCATCTTTTTTTCCCTCCATTTCTTCAATCAATTTGGAATACTCCTTCTCCTGGAAAGAAATTAGCCAGTCCAGGTGGATCTCTCCCTTTTCCTTTTCCAGCCTGCGGGCAAATAGTTGATCCCAGGATTCAAGAATTAAAAGCCAGGTTAGCTGAAGCAGGTCCGCTCCTTGCGTTTCTCTGCCGGTTTCGAGAGGAACTCTGGCCAGTTCATATTCTTTCCTCTCTTCCCGGCTTATGGTTCTTAAAAAACAAATCTTTTTCCCTTCTAAAATTTCCAGTTTAAAATTTTCAGTTAGGGTACCCAGTTCGTCCCAGATCCTATCCAAATCATCAACATAATTTCGGCATTCCGGCCCACTGACTGTATCCCTATCAAAAAGGTGATGGTGGCTTTTTATTTCTCTTCGCAGCAGTTGACCAAATTTTCTTTTTTCCGGCATCATTATTTTATCCTCCCCATAGAAACGGTATTCACTATTTTTCTATTTCTTCATCTTCCCCCCCTGTCCTGCCTTTTTATATTTTTTGTACACCATTGAAGGAAGAAAGAAGGTTTTGTGGAAAAAGAAAGTTGATAACAAGCTTTATCGTTTGGGAAAACGTGGTAATAGTAGGTGATAAAATGAAGTTAAAATATCTGTCAATATTAATTGCCCTTTTTATCCTTGGAGGCTGCGCTCCCACAGAATCTGTTTATCCCTTTACTACCATAGGTTCAGTTCTTCAAGACCCTGAAAACTTCGTCGGGCGGAGGATCCGCCTTAGTGGAACATACCAGAGGGACCCCCGCCTTGAACCCCACGAAGTCCAGGGAATACTTCAACAGGAAGGTCACGAAATCCATGTCCGGGGAAAGGTTCTGGACTGGATTCCACCTGAAAGAACCACCCTGCAGTTATGGGGAGAAATTAAACTTGAAAATTCCCAACCCGTTCTTATCTTTCACAACGGCCGGGGCCTGGGCAATATTTTCCGCCACCCCAAACCTTTACCCTCCCTGGAAACGGGCGACAGAATCCAGGTTAAGGGCAGGCTTGAATACGAAGATAATTTTCTCGTTTTGATTTCCGAGGATTTGAACCGCCTTAATTTAACAAATGTTACAATCCCAGATATGCTCCCAGCCATCGCTGAAATTGACGGGGAAATAACTGCGAAAAACCAGAAGGGCTTTACCTATATCGTCTCAGTTGAAAAAATGAACACCCAGCCTTACCCACCGTCTAATTGAGGAGGCAGTTTATGAAAAAAGACTGTGTTTTCTGTAATTATCCCCGGCGAAAAATCATCCTGGAGAATGACATGGCCTTTGCCATTTATGATAAGTACCCGGTCAACCAGGGCCACATGCTGCTCATTCCAAAAAGACATTTTCCCGATATTTTTTCCGCAACTCAGGAAGAAATACTGGCCCTACACCAGTTGATCAAAAAAGCTCGGGAATATTTAGTTGATAAATATAACCCTGACGGCTTTAATATTGGAATAAACCTGGGTGAGGTTGCAGGACAGACCATCTTCCACCTGCATATCCATATTATTCCCCGTTACCTGGGGGATGTGAAAAATCCCCGGGGAGGCATTCGGAACTTTAAAGAGAATATTGTGGATTATTAAAAAGAAGGTCCCCGCTAATAATTCGGGAATTTTTGGGGCGATTTAACCTAAAACATTTAAGTGGAATTTTCCAGGGTTAATAAAGTTTTTCAAATTAAAGGGACAGAATATCCTGTCCCTTTAATTTTTTTCAATTTCATGGGGAGGAATTGTTCCCCGGACCAGAACTTCAGGAGACTGCAGCATCCCCTGGCGGTATATTTTTAGGGGTAAAGCCTGTTGATCATATTGTTTAACAAACTCCATTGCTCTTTCTAAGTCCTCACCTACTGTATCTCCCCCATTCAAACACTGCCAGCTTTCGAAAAATAAGGCCTGATCGGCAACAGTGCATAAACGGGGGTCCACCCTGACCGCTAATAAAGCATAACCACCATTCTTTGCCAGGCCCCAGAGGTCATCTTCAGGCTGTAAATAGCAAAAGATTGCAGGTTTTTTCCGAAGTTCTGAATCCAGAATATAAGCAGGTTTCTCCGGCTTTAATCCATTTTGGAGAACATCATTTATTTTTTCTTTTGCAACAAAGTGGTAGAGTTTGACCCTGGGGTTGGGGAAATCCCTGCTTTCAATCAATTTCAATGCCTCCTATCATTCTTGTTTGGGGTCAAGAGCATCGCGCAGACCGTCGCCAAGGAAATTAATACTCAGCACTGCAAGGAAAATCGCGATTCCCGGGGGCAGCCACATCCAGGGCATACCCTCCATTATATGCAGTGCTCGAGCCGAGTTAAGCATGTTTCCCCAGGAAGGTGCCGGCGGGGGAACTCCGAGTCCCAAAAAGCTCAAGCCGGCTTCCCCAATAATTGTGCTGGCCACTCCCAGTGTTGCAGCAACCAAAAGGGGTGGAATTGCATTGGGCAGGAGGTGGATCAAAATAATCCGTCTGTGGCCTCCTCCCAGGGCTATTGCTGCCTGGACAAAGTCCTGGGTTTTCAATTTCAAAAATTCGGCTCTTAAAAGCCTACAGGGACCCGGCCAGGATATTACGCCCAGGATAATCATAACATTATAGATACTGGGTCCAAGAAGAGCAGAGGCAGTAATCGCCAGGATCAAAAATGGGAAACTCAAAAAAACGTCTGCAAGTCGCATTATTACCGTGTCAGTGAAACCTCCAGCATACCCCGCTATTGACCCCAGGATAAGCGCAATAATCATCATGATTGATACTGCAACCAATCCCACTGAAAGAGAAATCCTGCCTCCATGAAGAGTCCGGGTCAGGACATCTCGTCCCATTTCATCAGTACCCAGCCAGTGTTCACTGGAAGGCGCCTGGTTGCGCCTTAAGAAATCAGCCCTCGTAGGGTCATAGGGCGTTAAAACTGGTGCGAAAACAGCAGCGAACACAAAAATAAACAGAAAAATTGCCCCGAGCAAAGCAACCCGGTTCTTTTTGAACCTGCGCCAGCCAACCGCCCAGGGAGATTCTATATTTCTTCTGGACATTACCTGTTCTTCATTATATTCAGCCACTTTGATCTCCCTCCTCAATCATACCGAATTCGGGGATCGGCAATAGCATAGGCAACATCTGCAACTACATTCCCCAAAAAGGTAAGGATGCCAAACATTAGGGTTATACCCATCATTACCGGATAGTTTCGCTGATGAGTTGCATCAATGGCCATTCGGCCCAACCCGGGCCAGGAAAAAACCTGTTCGGTAATTACAGCCCCGGAGAAAATAATCGGAACCATAAAGCCCATCAGGGTTAAAATGGGAATTAAGGCGTTACGCAGGGCATGTTTGTATATAACTACCCGTTCCCGCAAACCTTTGGCTCGAGCGGTACGCAGGTAGTCCTGGCGGATAACTTCCAGCAAACTGCTCCGCATATACCTGGTAATACTGGCGATGCTGGCCAGCCCCAGAGTAAAAGCGGGCATGACTAAATAGCTAAGCATTCCTAAAATGGTAAACTCTTCTCCCGGACCAAAATAGCCCCCCGCCGGGAGAACATTTAAAATCAAGGCAAAAATATAAAGCAAAATCATTCCGAAGAAAAAATTTGGAATAGAAACCCCCACAAAAGCCATAAAGGTAATCGTATAGTCAGAAAGGGTATATTGTCGTCGGGCTGAATAAATTCCGACGGGAATACCTATCCCCCAACCGATAATTATACTCGAAACTGATAATAAAATAGTAACCGGGAGTCGTTCTTGGATCAAATCCCCTACAGGTCTTCGGGCACTATCAAAAGAGCGCCCTAAATTTCCCCGCAGCAGTTGGCCTAGCCAATCAAAATACCTTACAACTAAAGGTCGATCAAGGCCCATCTGGGCTTTTCGGTCTTCAATTATCCTTGGATCTAGGTCGGGAACTCCCCGCAGGTGGGTTACCGGGTCTCCGGGGGCAAAATTGATCATCAAAAAAACCAAAAAGGTAAAACCAAGTAAAACAGGGATCCCTTGAAAAAGAACTCGCCGGATCAGGTAAGTCATCATAATCCATCACTCCAGCTAATTAATGGGAATGGCAGACGGATACCGCCTGCCATTCCGATATCTTTTCTTTTGATTTTAACCTTTTTTACTGGCGTTCTGCAGGTATCCAGAGCTGATTGAGGATCTCGGGCCAGAACAATCCCTGTGGTCCTGGATCACGGTCAACACCCTGGATTCTCTCGTTGATCGCAGAAATGTTTACGGTGTAGGTGAAGAATACGTTGGGTAATTCTTCGTTCATCAAACGCTGCCACTCGGCATAAATTTCTTGTCTTTCTTCCTGGTCAACAGTAGTGCGGCCTTGTTCAATGAGTTCATCAGAGCGCTCATTGACCCAGCCGGCATCATTCCATACCGAAGTTGAATGCCAGATTCCGTAGGGATCGGGGTCCACGCCAAGAGACCAACCCAGGGTAAAGGCATCAAATTCACGGGCATCAATACGGTCAACAGCGGCGGAAAATTCCATGGGGCGCAGGTCAACCTTGAAGCCGATATCCTCCATGTTCTGCTGGAAGAGCATCATCATTTGCTCCTGTGCCCTTGTTGCTTCAGTGTAAATAAACTCAAATTCCATCCGCATATCGTCTTTTTCCCAGACACCGTCGGCTCCGCGTTCCCAGCCGGCTTCCTGCATTAGTTCAATGGAACGATCAGGATTGTAGGGATATTCGTTAATGCCTTCGTCAGTATAAGCCCAGGATACAGTGGGCATAGGTGCGTTAGCAACCTTGGAATAACCATCCAGGATAATATCTACCACCGTTTGGCGGTCATATCCATAAGCAACAGCCTGGCGGATTCGCTTGTCATCAAAACGTTCCTGCCGCAGGTTAAAGCAGATATAACTATAACTCATTGCTTCAAAGTCGTAGACATCAACAAATTCCAGTTGTTCTACCATGGGAACTTGCTCAGAAGAAATTCCGACAAAATCGATCCGGCCCTGCCGCAGGTAAACCGGGCGGGCTTCGTCGTCGATTACGTGGTAAACCATCCGATCCAGGTAGGGTCCTTCCTGGTAATAATCATCAAAGCCGTCCAGGACAACATACTGGTCGGGGCGGAATTCTACAAACTCAAAGGGCCCTGCCCCAATTGGATTCTGGTTGAATTCATGGGCTTCCAATTCGGCGACGGGAACATCCTCAAGAATATGGGAGGGCAGAATACCATAGGTGAACTCAGCCAGAAGAGGAGAATGAATTCTTTCGGTAGTAAAACGGATTGTGTAATCATCAATTACTTCAATTCCCTCAACATAATCAACTTCACCATCGTGGTAGGCTTCAGCACCCTTGATAACAGCAAAAGTCCCGTAGCGTACGCCTGTATAGTGCGGATGCAGGATGGTCTTAAAGGTGTACTCAACGTCCCGGGCAGTAACCTCGACGCCGTCGTGGAACTTAACCCCTTCCCGCAAATGGAAAGTCAGGGAAAGCCCATCATCAGAAAATTCCCAGCTTTCAGCTATCTGAGGAACAGGTTGCAGCTCACGGTCAATGGTAATCAAACCATCATAAACAGCCGAAATAACCTCTCCGTCATAAACCTCAGTATAAAGGATCGGGTTGAACATTCCGCGGGGACTGATAACCATACCCCGGTGGAAAGTTCCACCTTCAACCGGCTCTTCCTGTGCTATGGCAGCGGTTGCCGGGAGAACCAGCGCCATGATCAGAAGAAACAACACTAATTTTTTCACTTAAAATTTCCCCCTTTTAAATTAAAATTATTATTAACAGTCTCCCTCCTCAATTTATTTTTCAATATAAAAAGACGGATTCCTTCTTAAAAATTTTGAATTTTAATTCATGGCAGGGTTTTTGGGTATTTTTTACTTACATCCCTCTTTAAGTTGTTCTTTTTAACGAAGGTTGACTTTTTTTGTTCGGGGACCAGGCCAATAAACAAGGAGAGTGTTCTCACTCCCCCTTTTTTACAGGAATTTTTGGATTTCCACCGAATAACCATCCGGATCTTTTGTAAAGAAATGATAGATATTAAACTTCGGATTGTGCTGGGGTTCCTCCTCTACTTCCCAACCACAGTCAACAAGTTTTTGGTACCAGTGGTCAACATCGTCCACCAGAAGAGTTATTATTGGGGCTTTCCCTTTCTGAGTTTTTTCCAGGTGGGTGCAGAAACCCAGAAATCCCCCTCCTGGAACTTCATAGATACGACATACTCCTTGGTCTTTAAATAATTTAAGACCCAGGATATCCCTGTAGAAAACAGCATTGTCCTCCAGGCTCTCCGTTCCAAAAAACACAATAGTTCCATCCCAAGCCATATTGCGCCCTCCTTCCATTTTTTAATCATAAATTTTGAAGGAAAAAACTATCCCTTGACGTAATCCTCATATTATAAGAGGAGGAAAAATGGATGCAGAAAATTTTTGAAAAAATTAGCGCCTTTTTCTCCGGTATTGCTGACCGTTTAATCTCTATCCTCGGAGCAGTTGGGATGGCTCAGTTTCCCCAGTTTTTCAGCCAGTATTTGCAGCGATTGGGAGGACACCTGCAGGAAATCCGCAGGACAATCAATAAATATGAACAGGCAGCCGAATCCCTGGGAATAAGTTTTGAGGATTATATCAGACAGCACCTGACCGCAGAAGAAAGAGTTTTTCAAACATCGGGAGAAGTTATTGCAGGCCTTTTAAACCGCCTTGAGAATATCGAGAATTCTTTTTATCAGCTCCAGCAAGCAGGACCTTTCACCAGGTGGATTGTTTTTTTCCAGGAGGCGGACTGGGAAATTGCAAGGCAAACTCTAACTTTTTATACCCCGGGAATCCCCACAAGCATGGAAGGAATTATATATGCATTTACCGGTCTTTTGCTGGGCTGGGGCTTATTTAGCCTTTTTAAAACCGCCTTTAATACTTTAGATAATAAGATTAGAAAAAAGGGATAAATTACTACAAGGTATTTTAGATAAAAAAAGGGGGTCAGCCCCCAAAATTGGTGGAGATAGGCGGATTCGAACCGCCGACCTCCTGCTTGCGAAGCAGGCGCTCTCCCACTGAGCTATACCCCCAAACCTCTTATTCGCTTTTAGTTTACCATCACTTGCGAAAGGGGTCAACCATCTCCTTCTTTTCACCTGACTGCGCAACCCCGTCTTTTTAAGGAGGCAAAATGATGACAACCAGAATTATCGCTCACCGCGGTTTCTCTTCCCTTTTTCCGGAGAACACTATGCTCGCTTTCCGGGAAGCCCTGGCCAACGGGGCAACAGGATTGGAATGTGATGTCCAGTTAACCGCCGATGGAGAAATTATTATTTTTCACGACGAAGAAGTTTACCGAATAACGGGGAACCGTGGTTTAGTAAAGGATTTCTCCTGGAATGAAATATCCCGAATGGATGCAGGTCGACATAAAGGAGAAAAATTCAGGGGAGAAGGAATCCCCCGCCTGCAGGATCTCCTGGAACTGATTAAAAATCGGGATATTATTTTAAACATTGAATTAAAAAATGGAATCATCCCATATCCCAACCTGGAAAAAAAGGCAATTGAAATGGTGGAAAAATTTAGCCTGGCCCATCAGGTTATCATCTCATCTTTTAACCATCCCAGCCTGCTGACAGTTAAAGAACACAATCCCAATATAAAAACATCACTTTTATTTTTCGCCCGGATGTATAAACCCTGGAAATACACTTCCGAAGTAAAAGTGGACGGGATTCATCCCTTCTGGATGGGAGTTGATGGCGCACTGCTGAAAGGAGCTCAAAAAAACGGACTTTTCGTTAACCCTTTTACTGTTAACAATCTCGATGACATGTATAGCCTTTTAAAGGCTGGAGTAGATGGGATAATCACCGATTATCCCGACCGTTTAGCCCAGTTAATCCACGAAAAAATGCCCAAGCGAAAGGTAGAGCCACTTAGCGATAAAACCACTTATTACAGATACGATAAATAAAGCATATTCTTTAATGTCAAATTTTTAAACAAGATATATTTTTTGCCCGCCGAATATTTTCCGGCGGGCTCTGTTTTTAAAGATAACCTTTTTCCATCATTTTTACCATTTCATTGGCCGAGGAAAGGATATCCCCTGTAGCTCTTTCCGCAAGTTCAACCCCAGCCCTGTTGGCTTTCCTGCAGATTTCTTCTTCATCCATTCTTTTTAATTTCCCTTTTTCCACAACAATTTCACCATTTACCAGCACTGTTTCCACCTCGTTGCCCCGGGCTGAATAAACAAGATTGGGAGCAATATTGCGAACCGGATTGGAAAGAACCGGAACCAGGGTGGGTTGGTTCAGATCGATTATTAATAAATCTGCCTTTTTCCCCGGTTCCAGGGAACCCAAAGTATTTTCAAGCCCAAGGACATTTGCAGCCTCAATTGTAGCCATGCGCAAAGCTTTCCAGGCCGGCATTACCCTGGGGTCAGCTTTTTTCACCTTGTTCAAAACACAGGCCATTTTCATTTCGTTAAACATATTGTTGCAATTATTTCCCGGGGCCTGATCACTTCCCAGGGCTGCCTGGCCTCCTGCTTCTAAAAATTCCAAAACCGGAGGAACCAGGCCATCAATTATCCCAATACTGCCCGGACAGTGAACCATTTTTGCACCTTTTTCCGCCAGGAGGCGGGTTTCTAAATCTGTTGCTTCGGTTAAATGAACTGCTATCAGGTCCTCGTCAATCAGCCCCTGCTTTTCCAGGAAGGGAATCGAGCGGACTCCGTAGCGTTTTTCCATTTGATCAATTTCCCTGTCTCCCTGGGCTACATGCATGTGAATTTTGTAACCGTACTTCCGACTCAAATCCTTGATTTCTCCCAGCAGTTTTTCCCCTAACATGTCCGGACCCTGGGGCCCAAAGAGAAAGGTTAATCGACCTTCACCCTTTGTTTCCCATTTTTCAATCAGTTCAAGGGCTTTTTCCAGGCGCTCTCTTCCCAGGGATTCATCAAGGGGATAAAGCTCTCCTATTTTTAATTTATCCATCCCCGGGGAAAGTTCATTTACAGTAGAAGCCAAACAGGCCCGGGCTCCAAGTTCAAGGTAGTTTTCTATTATATCATCCAGGGGATAGTCGTAATCCGCAAAGGTAGTGGTCCCGTTCTTCAATCCTTCGATTATATTTACCATCGATCCCAGACGAACATCCTGCGGTTGCATATGTTTTTTAAAAGGCGCTATGCCCTGCTGCATCCAGTTCTTCGTATCCTGGGCAGTGCCCCTCAAGAGGGCAATTCCTGTATGTATATGGGCATCAATAAATCCCGGCATAACTATTTTTTCCCGGCCTCCCAGGCGGGGAAGATCGGGATATTTTTTTGCTAATTCAGACCTTGCTCCCACTTCTTTTAATTCCTGACCTTCCACCACAACCGCTCCATCCTCAATTATGCCAATCCCTGGCCCGGTCATGGTCAGCAAAAATTTACCCTCAATCAAATAAGAACTCATAATATTCCCTCCCCGAAATGTTTTTCTTTCACTTTTCCATTTAAATTTTTCCACTTCTTTTCCTGCCATGATTTTGATAATAATTTGCATTAACAGCATTTAAGTGGTAAAATTTCATTACTTAAATATTTAAAGGAGGATGGAAATGCCCAGTAAAAAATTGATTGAAAAACTAAATGAACAAATCAAGCACGAATTCTTTTCCGCTCAATATTATCTCGCGATGGCCGCTTTTTGCAGTGAAAAAAGCCTTGATGGATTCGCTAACTTTTTTATTGCCCAGGCCGCAGAAGAACGTTTTCATGCCATGAAATTTTTTGACTTTCTTACCGAAATTGGCCAGACACCGGTAATAACCGGGTTTGAAGATCCCAAAAGAGATTTTTCTTCTCTGGAGGAAGTTTTCCAGTTGAGCCTTGAACACGAAAAGCTTGTTACCCGTTTAATCAATGATATCCTGGAAATTGCCCAGGATGAGAAACACCACCCAACAGTTTCTTTCCTGCAGTGGTTTGTTGATGAACAGGTGGAAGAAGAAGATACAGTGAATCAAATTCTGGATAAAATCAAAATGGTTGGAGAAAATTCTCCGGGGACCCTTTTCCTCGACGGAGAACTCGGCAAAAGGAAGTTCTCTGCAGAATAAAAACTACCCGCCCTGAATACATTCAGGGCGGGTTTATTTTTTCTAATTTATTTCGGGAGAAATTAATCGGGTTTTACCACGGGAAAACCTTCCCCTTCCCAGGCGATTATTCCTCCCAGGAGATTGTAAGCTTCCTTAAAACCAAGCTCTTCCATTATCCCCAAAGCCGTTGAACTCCTGTTCCCCGAACGGCAATAGACAAGGTAGATATTTCCGGTATCCAGCTGGGCAAGGCTCTTTCTGAAATCAGCTCCGTAAAAATCGAGATTAACTGCTCCCCCAAGATGTCCAGCTTCAAATTCTTCTGGAGTCCTTACATCAAGCAGGATAAAATTTTCTTTTTCAGAATTTTTTTCCATCAGTTCCCAGGCCTCAGAAACCTCCAGATCCGCATTTTTAATTTCTTCCCCGGTATTCAAAATAAGAATTGCTGCAAATAGAAGTATCATCCCAATAGGTAAAATTATTCTTTTCTGCAAGGGTTATACCCCCTCTCTCTAAAACCCGGTATTGCGGTAGTTTTCCTGCTCTTTTATTTTAATCTTTCCTTTCCTACCTGTCAACAGGGGAAGGAGCAAGAAAAACTTCCTCGAAGTAATTAAATTAAGATTATAAAGAAAGGATGATCCCATTGCCCATGAATCGAGGCATGATCATGGCTTTAACTCCACTGGCTCTGGCTTCTATCTTTTTCTTTCGGCTTCCTGCTCTTTTGTTGTTATTAGTGAGTGTTGTGAGTGCAGTAATTGCCGAATATCTTTACTGCAAACTTACCGGGAAAAAAATCCCCTTAAAAGATTTAAGCGGGATAATTACCGGGCTTTTGCTGGGGCTATCCCTTTCGCCTTCAACCCCTTTATACGCTGCTGCTGCAGGGAGTGTAGTGGGAATTGTTGTAGGTAAACAGCTTTTTGGTGGGTTCGGGCGTAATCTTTTAAACCCTGCCCTGACCGGAAGGCTTTTTATAGTATACGCTTTCCCCGGGGTATTTTCTCCCTGGAAAACTCCTTTTGATTTAACAACCGCGGCAACCCCCTTAGGAGGGGAACCCGCGGGCTATATAGCTCTCTTTCTGGGGAATATACCCGGCAGCATAGGAGAAACATCGGCTCTTTTGCTCCTGCTGGGCGGAGGCTACCTGATATATAAGAAATACGCCAACTGGCGAATTCCTGTCAGCATTTTAGCAACAGTTTTTATAATTTCTCTACTTGCAGGGGAGAACCCATTTTTCCACATTCTTTCGGGAAGCCTTCTTTTGGGTTCCCTTTTCATGGCTACGGATCCTGTCACTTCCCCCAAAAGTCAACCCGGGCGATTTGTTTTCGGGGTTGGAATCGGTTTTATTGTAATGGCCATGCGGCTCTGGGGTTGGCTTCCTGAAGGCACAACCTTCGCAATCCTGGGAATGAACCTGGTTGTTCCCGCGATTGATAAATACCTGAAAAAAACCAAACCCAAAAAAACTTAAATTCCACCTTTTCTCATTTTGTTCCGGTAATAAGACCTTAAAATTATGGCAGCTCCATTTAAGAGGATTACCAGCAACAAAAGGACCAGTGCGGTTCCATAAGCAAGAGGCCGGACTCTTGAGATGGCATGGTGCTGGGTAGCAAGAATATATAGGTGGTAGGGTAAAGCCATAAACTGGCTGTGAATAGAATTCGGTAAAAATGGAAGGAAAAAGGCGGCTCCCGTAAATAATATGGGGGCCGTTTCTCCTGCTGCCCGAGCTAAACCAAGGATAGCCCCTGTTAGCATTCCCGGAAAAGCCTGGGGCAGGACAATACTCCTGATCATTTGCCAGGGAGATGCCCCCAGGGCAAGAGCCCCCTGCCGGAAACTCGCGGGAACTGTTTTCAAGGCTTCTTCACTGGCAGTAACTGTTACCGGAAGAGTAAGAATTCCCATGGTTAAACCTGCAGTCAGGAGAGAAGGACGCAAACCCATGTATTGAATGAAAAAAGCAACCCCAAAAAGCCCGAAGACAATAGAAGGAACTCCAGCAAGGTTGCGGAGAGCCATCCTGATGATTCGGGTTAAGAAATTTTCCCTGGAGTATTCATTGAGAAAAATTGCAGCACCAACTCCAAGAGGAACGGAAACCAGAGTAGTTATAATAGTGAGATAAACTGTCCCAATAATTGCAGGAAATATCCCACCAGCAGTCATTCCATCCCTGGGCCTATCGGTAAGGAATTGCCAGTTAATTGAACCCACACCTTTACTAACAATGTCAAAAATAATATAGAAAACAATGGCTATTACCAAGAGCATGGACATTCGGAAGAGAAAAAAACCTAATTTTTCATGCAGCTTCCCGTTAGTCACCCTCATTTTTCCACCCCCTGGAACCGGTTAAGGATAATATCAGAGGTCAGGTTAACCAGGAAGGTCATGATAAAAAGGACAAGTCCAACAGCAAAAAGAGCATAGTAATGCGTAGTATTAAAGGGCACCTCGCCGAGTTCAATGGCAATAACAGCAGTCATGGTCATTCCAGGATCTAAAAAAGAAGTGGGAAGCGAGAGAACATTACCCATAACCATCAAAACTGTCATCGTTTCCCCGATAGCTCTCCCCATGCCCAGCATAAACGCAGCAGCAATTCCAGATTTTGCTGCAGGAAGGATTACCCTCCATAAAGTCTGCCAGGAGGTCGCCCCCAGGGCCAGGGAAGCATCTTCAAAGTTCTTGGGCATTGCGGTAATTGCGTCCTCAGTTAAAGAAATAATTGTGGGTAAGGCCATAATTGCCAGAAGAATACTGCCGTTCAGAATATTAAGACCGTTGGAAAGATTAAAAACCCGGGCAATTATGGGATTTAAAACCACCAGTCCGAAAAAACCAATAACAACTGAGGGAATTCCCGCAAGAATTTCGACTAACGGTTTCAAAATTTCCCGTTCCCAGGAAAAAGCCATTTTACCTAAATAAGCAGCACAGGCAACTCCAATGGGAAAAGCCAGGGCAAGGGCCCCCCCTGTAACCATTAAAGTGCTGACTAGCATTGGCCGGATCCCAAAAATTGGTCCAAAGTAAGAGGTTGGGTTCCACTGATTATCTGTTAGTAACTTCAAAGGCCCCACTTCTTTAAAAAAGGGCCAGCTATTCTGCCAGAGCAGGCCAAGTATTGCCAGAAGAAAAATAATAACTGCCACTCCATTTCCAGCAAAATAAAGGCCAATAGCCCTTTCTTTTAATCTCCTGTAATTCAAATTTCCCACCTCCCAAAAAAACCTTCAACTTCCCGGGCCCGCCCCCACTGGGGCAGGCCTTTACAAAGTTCTTTTAATTTTGGTTTCTAGAAATTAGCTTTGTTCTGTTCACGATACTCATCGGTAATGGGGAAAAAACCTTCCTGGATTACAATATTCTGCCCTTTTTCGGTCATAATAAATTCCAGATAGCCTTTAACATGGCCTTCCGGTTTCCCATCGGTGTAATGATAGAGTGGGCGAACTATGGGATAGAGACCCTGCATAATGTTTTCCAGTTCAAGGGGAGTTGTCGCTGGAGAATTTTCATCTGTTGCTACTTTCAAAACAGTTAGACCAGGAACAACCTCGCCGCCATCAACCGCATAGCCAATTCCGATATAACCAATTCCGGCCTGGTCGGCAAGAACACCTTCAACTATTTGGGCATTTCCGTTCATCATCTTTTTCTGGGGAGAATAATCACCTTTTACAACATTGGCCCGGAAATATACAAAGGTTCCGGAGTTACTCTGCCGACCGTATAGAGAAATTTCCTGGTCGTTTCCACCAACATCTTTCCAGTTAGTTATCTCGCCCCGGAAGATAGCACCGATTTCATCTATAGTTAATTCTTGAACCGGATTAGAAGAGTTTACTATAACTGCCAGGCCATCCTGGGCAAAAACGAAGGGTACTGGTTCAATCCCATTGTTCCGGGCCTGTTCAATCTCTGATGCAGACATCGCACGGGATGAATTTGCAATATCGATCTGTTTGTTAATTAAAGCTGCAATCCCTGTTCCTGAACCTCCGCCGGTTACAGCAAAATACCTTCCTGGATTTTCGTCCATAAAAACTTCAGTCAACCTTTGGACCAGATTAACCTCGGTATCCGATCCCCGGATCTGGACCATATCGGCAGTAGCCTGCAAAGAACCAACCATTAGAAAAGCCAGCACCAACATGGAAGCCAAAACAAATGATCTGCGCAAATTAAAAACCCCCTTAGTTTTTTTACTTTCTGGTTACAGTTTAACCGGAAGTTGTAAGGGGAGTTTTATGCCTATGTTAAGTTTATGTTAAAGAAAAAATAAAGGAGAAAAAACGGATACCCGGAAATAATAAAAATAATTTACCGGTACAAACAATAAAAGGATCTACCGAAAGACAGTAGACCCTGAAGGGGTTTTTTAAATGGTATTCTGGGACCCTTAACTGTAAAAAAACCTAAAGCAATATTTAATTCAATGCCTGCTGGCAAAGGGTTCTGTGTTTGTTCTTTTTTTACTTCTTGACCTCAATCAGCACTCAGCTATTCTCAGCACTCTCGGTGCTACAATATTTGTGGTATTTTCCCTGCCCCATTCTTTCTCTTCTCAGCCCCGCAGGATTCTGGGAGAATATTTCTGGGGAACAGTAATCGGAATCCTTGCCCATTACATAGTCCTGCTCCCCGGGACTTTTTCCTTTCCCGCAATCTTAATTGGCGCACTTGCAGCAGGAGTAACCCTTTTTTTCATGGCAGCAACCAATGCAGAGCATCCGCCTGCAGCAGGGCTTGCCGTTGGTTTGATTTTTAATCCCTGGGCGTTAGACCCCCTTTTTGTAATATGGGGAGCCATAATTTATCTTTCTATAATGCGATATGCGCTGGGGCACTGGTTGATTGATCTTACAGAAATCCCGAACCTTAAAAAGAAATTTTATAAGGAGAGAAAGAGTCCTTAGGAATAGCCATGCGGCAGGTAATAAGGGGATCCACAATCTGGCTAATCTGCAGGTCACAAAGCAGGCTCATCAACATCCCCACTTCATTGTTGGTCAGATTTGTTCTCTCTTTAAGGAAGGCATGGGTCCAGTCCATGGTAACTTTTGCCGCTTCCTCCAGGTTTTCCGCAGACCCAATAATGTAAAAATGGCTTTCTGTCTCCAGGATAGGAGTGGGCAATTCTTTCCCCTTTAAAACATTTACCTTGACTGTTACTCTTCCCGCTACTTCAACCCCGCAGAAAAGTACCTCCCCATCCGCCTGCAGGGCATGTAAATCTCCCATGGAAAGCAGCCCCCCTTCCTGCCAGACCGGAAGGTAAAGCCTTGTTCCTTTTCTGATCTCTTTGGTATCCATGTTACCTCCATGCGTTCCAGGGGTTCCACACGGTATTTTTTCCTCAGACGGCGCAACTCCGATCACTCCTACCATTGGTTTGATCGGAAATTTTAAATCCTTGTTGAATTCTGCCCAGCCGTCTTTTATGGGGATAATCCGGGTTTCTGAACCATCGAGAAGGTGGGGAATGGCACCCATGTCAGCAACTGCAGTCATTACGCCGAATTCAGCAGTTTCAATATCCAAAATGTCCACTACCAGTACATCACCCTTTTCGGCTCCACCAACGGCAAGAGGCCCGGTAGCTGGATTTATTGTAGACCAGTCGGCACTTTCAAATAGTTGATCTTCCGTTTCAATCTGGTTGCTAAAACAATCCCTGGTCTCAAAAACAGCAACTGAACCCCGTTTCACAGTTTCTACAGGTTTATTGTCCGGAGAAAAAGAATAAATTGAATCGCTTGCTTTAATTTTTACCATTGTTTCCCCATCCTTTCTTTTTTCTTTTATTAATCCTCAAGGCTTTTTTATTATATTCGGGGTTGGGTGCTTTTACCCTGCATTTTTGACTTCACTCGGGAAAGGAGGTTTTCCCATGAATCAACAGCCCTGGTGGCAAAAAGGAGTTATCTACCAGATTTATCCCCGTTCTTTTCTCGACACCACTCACAATGGCATTGGTGACCTGAAGGGAATTATTAGAAAACTCGATTACCTAAAAACACTTGGAATAGGAGGTGTCTGGCTCTGCCCTATCTTTCCTTCCCCCATGTACGATTTTGGCTACGACACTTCGGATTATTATGATATTGAACCCCTTTTTGGCTCCATGGAGACCTTCGAAGAATTACTTTTAAAAGCCCGGGAGAAAAAAATCCGCATTCTCCTGGACCTTGCTTTAAATCATTCCTCTCATCTCCATCCCTGGTTTGTTGAATCGTCTTCTTCCCGGAACGATCCCAAAGCAGACTGGTATATCTGGGCAGACCCCCGGCCCCTGAAAAGGCCGCCCAACAACTGGAAATCTGTTTTTGGTGGCCCTGCCTGGACCTGGTCGGAGCAAAGAAAACAATTTTATCTCCACTCTTTTCTCCCCGAACAGCCCGATTTAAACTGGCGTAATCCCGAAGTAAAAAAGCAGACCTTTAAAATCCTCCACTTCTGGCTGGAAAAAGGTGTGGACGGCTTCAGATTGGACGTGGTTGATTTTTATCTTAAAGATGAAAAATTAAGGTCCAATCCTCTTCGCCTTGGCCGCCGCCCATATGAAATGCAAAAACACATTTATGATAAAAATCGTCCGGAAAATATAGAAATAATGAAAGAAACCCGCGCCCTTTTAGACCACTACCCGGAAAAAATGGCCCTGGGAGAGGTTGCTGAAAGGAATACAAAAATTGCAGCCTCTTATTATGGCCCTGAAAATAACGGTCTCCATTTAAATTTTAATTTCAACTTCCTGGAACAGCCCTGGAAAGCAGCAGCTTTCCAAAAAGCTATCGAAGAATGGGAAAACCTCCTCGGCCCTGAAAACTGGCCGGTGTATACCCTTTCCAATCACGACGTACCCCGGCATTTTTCCCGATATGGCAATTGTTTAGGGCGGGCAAGGGTTGCAGCGACCTTGCTTTTAACCCTGAGGGGAACCCCTGTCCTCTATTACGGGGAGGAAATTGGCATGCCTCAGGGTAAAATTCCCCGTTCCAGGATCCTCGACCCCGTTGGAAAGCGGTACTGGCCTTTTCATCCCGGGCGGGATGGTTCCCGAACTCCAATCCAGTGGACTGGTGACAGAAATTCTGGTTTCACCCCTTCCAATCCCTGGCTTCCCGTTAACCATGATTATAAAAGGGTTAATCTTGCAGCTCAAAAAAAGGATCCCAATTCTCTTTTCCACTTTTACCGGGGTTTAATAAATTTTCGTAATAACTCCATGGCTCTGCAAAGAGGGGAAATTCAGTTCCTGGATCTTAAAAATCCCCAGATATTGGCTTTTAAACGCCAGGACCCAGTAGAAAGCCTTTTAATCATCCTCAACTTTTCCTCCAGAAAACAACCCGTAGTTCTCCCCTCTGAATTTTCAGGGGCAAAGCTGGTTTTTTCCTGGAAAAAGGATAATATCGAAATGCAAAAAAACCAGCTTAAACTTCCACCTAGTGGTCTGGGCATATTTAGGGAATAATTCAAACCGGATTAAAGGGATTAGCATAAATAAGAAGAATTATTAACTATAAACATAATAACAGAAGGAGGAGTTCGCTGTGAATATTGAAGAAGCCGTAAAGGGAGCCGTTAATTTTGAAAGAAAAGGTGTTTCTTTTTACATGGAACTTGCTTCTCAAACCGAAAACCGTCTGGGGCGTCGCCTTTTTTACACCCTGGCCAAGGAAGAAGTTGAACACATCCTGATAATTGATGATATTCGCCGAAAACTTGATCGTGGCGAGGAGCTGGGAAAAGCTCCTCTCATGAAAACTACAATTGAAGATCAAATGAAACAATTCTTCAGCGCCTTTAATGCTGAACAGTTGCAGGAGAAAAACGCAAGCAACCTTGACGGCTATGAATTGGCAATGGAAATAGAGAATAAAGGTTATGAAATGTATGATAAGTTTTTAAATGAAGCCGAGGATGAAAAAGCCAAAACCTTTTTCCAGAAAATGAAGGAAGAAGAGAAAAGGCATTTTGATGCTCTGCAGAATGTTTATTACTACCTTACCAGTCGCGACCATTGGCATTCAGAAACCGAAAGTGAAGTATGGAACTGGATGGTTTAAACTCCGGATTTTTCCGGAGTTTTTTTTACCAAAAAACCCTTTTTCTGCCCGGGAAAAAGCCTGTTAAATCCTTAAAAATCTCTATTTTCCTTGTCCTATAAAAACTATTAAAATAAGATCTTTCTCGCCCCTCCTCGAAATTAATTTATGCCAATTGCTAAAAAGGTTTGGTAAATTGCGCGAAAGTTGTTCGTGGAGAAGGCTGGCTTTTGTTTGGAAAAATCCTGGTCCTGGGAAGCCTTTGCTCTAAAAAAATAACAGTTCAGCAGGGTAAAAGCCCAAAAAAGCTAGGGGTAATGATGAAAACATCTGCAGTCATTTCCCCCATTCGGCGGCGGAACAGTCTGGAGCTGCATGATAGCAACTCGAAAAGGTGGCTGGAAATAAAAGAGAGGGGCCTCTGCCCCTCTTTTTTACTTTTCTAAAAATTTTATTATCTCCCGCATGAAAGCCGGAAGATCAGCCGGTGTGCGGGAAGAAATTATGTTATAGTCAACGACAACCTCTTCGTCAACGAAATCTGCCCCACCGTTTTTCAGGTCATCTTTAATTGCTGCAAAAGAGGTCATTTGATGGCCGGATACTATATCAGCAGAAATCAAAACCCAGCCCCCGTGACAGATTGTTGCTACTAGTTTTTTCTGGTAATAAAGGTCCTGGACAAGTTTCAAAATATTTTCCTGCCTCCTGAGGCGATCGGGAGCCCAGCCTCCAGGAACAATTACCCCATCAACCTTGGAAATTTTAATGTCCTCTGGTTTGGCATCTACTTTTACTGCCATTCCCTTTTTCCCCATGTACTCTTCTTTATTTCCCACAACTGAAACCCGGACGCCCTCTTCTTTAAGCCGGAGCAAAGGATACCAAAGTTCGATATCTTCAAATTCCGCCTCAGCAAGAACTAAAACGTGTTTCCCCTGCAAACGCATTTTAACCCTCCTTGAGAACTTTTATTGCTTTATTCGCATAAAAAAAGGAGATTCCTTCCTTCTGGCAAAAAAAGTGGAAAAAGCAAATGAGATGGTGTATCCTGATAATAGAAAGGGGGCTCATAAAATGGTTGATTTCAAAGAGTTACAGGGGAAAATCAAGGAAGCCATGGACACACTTCTCCAGGCCGCCAGTTTGAGAAAAGGCGACATCTTCGTCCTGGGGTGCAGCAGCAGTGAAATCCTTGGCGAAAAAATAGGTTCCGCTTCCAATCTCGAAGTTGCGGAACACATTTTTCAAATAATATATGAAGAAACCCAAAAAGCTGAAGTATTTATTGCTGTCCAGTGCTGCGAACACCTGAACCGGGCCCTGGCAGTAGAAGAAGAATGCGCTCGAAAATATAACCTGGAGGTTGTCAATGCCATTCCTCATTTAAACGCCGGGGGAGCAACAGCAACTACAGCAATGGCCAGGTTAAAAAATCCGGTCCTGGTGGAGAAAATTCAGGGCCATGCCGGAATGGATATTGGTGATACCTTTATCGGAATGCACCTGAAACCGGTGGTTGTGCCGGTTCGGGCACCCAGCCTTTCTATAGGGTCAGCCCACCTTACAATGGCCCGGACCCGCCCCAAATTGATTGGTGGGGAAAGAGCTAAATACTCTTAGGATTACTACGAAAAAACCGGTAAAAAATCATCCCAAAAACAAAACCCCCTATATGGGCCCACCAGGCAATCCCTCCGTAAACCGCTCCCATACCCAGGGCCAGGGTCCCGTAATATAACTGAATTATAAACCATGCTCCAATGTACAAAAAAGAAGGGACCCGGAAAAAATAAGGAATAAAGATAATCGGAATTACAGCAGTAACCCGGGCCAGGGGAAATAAGAAAAGGTAAGCACCCATTACCCCAGCGATTGCTCCTGATGCTCCAATTGTTGGAACCATTGAAGCAGGGTTAAAGATAATGTGAAAAAGACCCGAAAAAACTCCTGCAGCAAGGTAAAAAAGCAAAAAGGAGAAATGGCCAAGGCGGTCCTCCACATTATCTCCAAAAAGCCCCAATATCCACATGTTCCCTACCAGGTGACCAATATTGCCGTGCAAAAACATGGAACTAATAAGGACTGAAAATTCCGGGGGGATTGAAGTAAGAAAGATCCTTGGAACAATCCCGTAAGTATAAAAAAACCTCATTAGTTCCATCTGGGAAAACTGAGTTTGCCAAACAAAAATCCCCACGTTAATAATAATCAAAAACCAGGTAATAACAGGTATTCGTCTGCGGGGAACATCATCTTTAATGGGAATCATCCTGTAGGCCTCCCAGGTAAGATAAAATATACTCTAATGTTTCTTCCCAGTGGGTTTCCATTACCAGATGTCCCCCGCCGGGAATTATTTTGAGTTCATAGCTCGAAAAAAATTTTAATTCATCCTGATCTGCAGGAGGTGGAACCCAGGTATCCTCCTCCCCCCAGATAAAAAGAACTTCTTTTTCAATTTTACCGGGTAATTTCGCCTGACTTTTCAAGTTATCCGCCGTCATTTTAAAAAGAAATTCCAAAGCCCCTGGCCTGGCCAGGGGTTCATAATATGCAACAAATTCTTCCGGAGTTGGGGGCCGACCATATGCGGAAAAAAGGATCTCTTCAACCCGGTCCTCGTTCAGGAAAAAACTTCCCATTACCCAGCCGCCAAGTTTCCTTATCGGGCGGAGGCGAAAGACATTGAACCAAAAACCCGTTTCCCTTTCCCCGATAGCGGGGGCTAAAAGAACCAGCCCGGCAATTTCTTCTCCATTTTTTGGTTCTACCATCTGCAGGGCAACTCCCCCACCCATGGAATGGCCAAAAACATACCAGGGTTTAGCTGGATTTTGCTCCTTCCAAAAACCCCACAGGATCTCCGCATAGCCTGCCCGGGATAAATCCAGTTCTTCTTTCCCCGGGCTCTGCCCAAAAGCAGGCAGGTCGACGGCATAAACCTCAAAACCCGCCTCGGCAAGAGCGGGGGAGATTTTTCGCCAGCTAAAAGTTGAACCTCCCAGCCCGTGGATTAAAAGAAGGCTGCCCCTGGCATCAGAAGCAGCCGGCCAGTATTCGAAATAAAGCTCGAGTTCTCCTTCCCCAAACCAATCACCCATGGCTGCCTGGAGGGGAAAGGAAAGAAGGAAAATCAAAAAAACAAAAAGAATTGGCTTTTTCATTTCTCTGCCTCCGCTCCCTAACGGAAGTTTTTAAACCTGCTTCCTTCTTTTTTCAATAAATCGAATTAAAATTAAACCGATCTCAAAAAGCAAATACAGAGGACCTACCATAAGCAATTGGGAAAAAAAGTCGGGAGGAGTGAGCACGGCAGAGACAATAATAATTATTAAAACCGCATATTTTCTAATTCTGGCCAGGGACTCGTAAGAGACCGCGCCCAGAATACCCAGGATTAATAAAACCAGCGGTAACTGGAAAACAATGCTGAAAGCAAAATGAAAGCGGGAGAAAAACCCCAGGTAGTTCTGGAATGTAAACATCGGAATCAGCTCTTCTCCGGCAAATCCCAGGAAAAAATTAATTGCCAGGGGGAAAACAACAAAATAGCTGAAAACAAGCCCCAGGTAAAAAAGGAACCCTATGGCTAAAAACGAGGGGATAAGAACCCTTATCTCTTCTTTGTAAAAACCCGGTAAAATAAAAGCCAGGATCTGATATAAGATTATGGGCAGAGAAAAAAATAATCCCGCTGTAAAAGAAAGGCGGAGGTTTGCCAAAAACGCTTCGGGAGGTGAAAGATAAACCAGGGAAAGATCGAACGCTGGCAAAAGTATAATCCCACGAAGAAAGTCAACAAAAATAAAACAAATCAGGCTAAACCCGAAAACAAAGACTACAATAACGAATAAACGGTAGCGGAGTTCCTCCAGGTGTTCGATCAGGGACATCTTAGTTATTTCATCCACTTCCATCCCTCCGCGCCGTAATCATTTTTTCTGCTCGCCGGAAATCTTCAGGAGTATTAACATTAAAAAAAGAAATAGTATCCAGATTAAACCCCGCAAAATCTTCCAGCGTCACCCTTCTTACTTCGGGTTGCCTGGCAATCTCCAAAAGCTTTAAAGAATTTGTCTCAAGGTTCTCCCTGATCTGTCCTACAAGGTCTTTATGGTAAAAACTATGCAATGGATGGGGCCCATCCTCTAAAACAGGAACAACTCCCTTATAACCCGAGGTCAAAACAAAAAGAAATTTTACCAGCTCTGGCTGAATAAAAGGCATGTCGCACCCACAAAAAAAAGACCAGCCGGTTTTGCTTTCCATCAGGCCAGCCACAATGCCCCGGAGAGCGGACGGCGGATAGGACAAATCGTCATTTACAGCTTTTACCCCGGGTATTTCTATCCTCTGTTCGGGCCTTTTTACTATAATTATTTCACCAACAACAGGTTGCAGGGCCTGAACAGTCCAGGAAATTAGTTTTTTACCCGCCAGATCTAAACTCCATTTACTCCAGCCCATCCGGCGACTGCTTCCCCCTGCAAGAATAACTCCGGTGACGTCTTCCAGCCTGTTGAAATCCATTTTCTATTCTTCCTGTTTATTTTCCGGGGGTTCCTGTTTTTCCTGTTTTTCTTGTTTTTCTTTCTTTTCTTTCTTTTCCTTCTTTTCTTTCTCTTCTACTTCTTCATCCTCATCATCATCATCATCATCATCGTCGTCGAGGCTTCGTTGAAAATCCTTGGAAGCACTCCGGAATTCTCGCAGGCCACGGCCGATGGATTTACCAATTTCAGGTAACCTTTTGGGCCCAAAGATTAACAAAACCACAACCAGGATTAATAAAAGCTCGGGAACACCAATTCTACCAAACATTTCTTTTCATCCTTTCCTGCAAATTGTATTAGAAAAAGTTACAAAAATTAAATAACCTAAAAGCTTGCAGAAGCTATTCCAATTTTTCTTCTTATTATTAATTCGTTTACATCCTCCTAACTCCTTTTTTGCCCTGCGTAATTTTTGGGAAGGATTTTCCCTTCTTTCCTAAAATTATTCTAAATTAAAGGGGGGAAATAAATGTCCCTATTCCAGCTTGAAGGCGTTTCAATAAAAATTCAGGACCAGCTTGTCCTCGAGAAAACCGACCTAACCATTTCACCAGATAATATTATCGGGATCTCAGGCCCCAGCGGAGGCGGAAAAACAACTTTTCTTAAGATCTTTAACCGCCTCTGGGAACCCACTACTGGAAAGGTCTACTTTGAAGGAAAACCCCTGACAGGTCTTGAACATACCCTGCTCAGGCGGGAGGTTATTCTTCTCTTTCAAGAGCCCCTCTTATTCGGACCCAGTATTCAGGATGACCTGCTTTACCCTTTTTCCCTGTCCCGTTTTCAACAGGAACCCCCGGGAGAAAAATTGCTCAAAAAAACCCTGGAGGCAATGTCCCTCCCCTTGTCTTACCTGGAAAAAGATAGTTCAGAGCTATCTGGAGGCGAAAAACAGCGGGTAGCCATAGCCCGAAGCCTCCTGCTAAAACCAAAGGTCCTTCTCCTTGACGAGCCCACTTCAGCCCTCGACCGGGATTTGAGCGACTCTCTCCTGGATTGTATTTTGCATGTTCATAACCCCCGGTTGATATTGTTCATCTCCCACGATCAAAAACTTCTGGCCCGGGCCAGTTCCCATCTTCGCCTTGAAGATCACAAATTGGAAAAAATGGGGGTTTAATGATGAGTGTTGATATACCTTTATCAGGAATGATCTTGGCCTACATTCTTTTTTTCCTTGTCTTTGGCCTTTCTCAACTTAACCGGCTTAAATTAACCAAAGACCTCATTGTCTCAACAATCCGAATGACGCTGCAATTAATCCTGGTTGGCTGGGTTCTGGTTTATATATTCGAGTGGGAATCTCCCATTATTATAACCGGAATTTTCCTGGTCATGGTCTTTTTTGGGGCCTGGACAATAATGGAACGCTCCGGAGTTGCTTTTTTCCAGATCTTTTTAAGCCTTTTGGGAGCGCTTTTATTTGGAACTGGTTTCGTCCTGCTATTTTTCCTGCTTTTTATTGTTGGTGTAACACCCTGGTACAATCCCCAGTTTTTCATCCCGCTGGCGGGAATGATAATCGGTAATTCCATGAACGGAAGCACTCTCGCGGTGGAAAGGTTTTTTACCGGTGTCCGGGAGAGGAAACTGGAAATTGAGACCAAGGCAGCCCTTGGAGCCAATGCCAAAGAAGCTTCTCTGGAAATATTCAAACAATCCTATAAAGCTGCCCTGCTTCCCACCCTTTCTTCAATGACCGGTATGGGCATCGTTTTCCTTCCGGGCATGATGACCGGGCAGATTTTGGGCGGGACTCCACCTCTTGTTGCAATAAAATACCAGATAACAATAATGCTTGCTATCCTGGCCAGTGTTGCTCTTTCCAGTTTTATGGTTTTGCTTTTAGAACGCCGCTTCCTGTTTAGTCCACTTGATTTACCCCGCTATAACCTCTTCAAGAATAAAACGAAGAAATAAGGAGAAATTGATATGGTTAAAAATATTTCCTTGCTCTTGATAATAACCGCACTTCTGTTACTGCCGACCCCTGCAGGGGATATCTCTCCCACGGAAGAGAAAACGCAGGGAAGAGTTCTGCACGTGGGGCAACCCACTCCCACTGCAGAAGGTTGGGAAGAACAGGAAGTAATTATTAAAATTACCCGGGGGGTTTTTGCAGGAGAAACCGTATCCACCCAAAATTCTTTAAGCGGGAACCCCCGATTCGATATCAACCTGGAAGAAGGAGATCTGGTAATCCTGTCCCTGGAAAAAACCGATGGTTATCTGCAGGGTGTAAAGATAAATAATTTCGGCCGCCACCCCTTTCTTATTATTCTTGCCGCCATCTTTATTACCACCCTTATAATTATTGGAAAGAAAAAAGGTTCTCATTCTCTTGCCGCCCTGACAATAACCATTCTCCTGATTATCAAGGTTCTTTTACCACTATTATTACAGGGCTATAGCCCTCTGCCCCTGATCTCAATTTTCGCCATATTCGTTGCCGCCATTACCCTTTTAATTATTAGTGGTTTAAATTTAAAGACCCTTTCCGCTATTCTGGGTATCGGGGGCGGACTTTTGGTAGCAGCAATCCTTGCTGTCCTTTTCGGGCAACTCAGCCAATTAACCGGTTTTGTCTCTCACGAAGCTCCGCTCCTGCAGTTTATCGGGGGAGCAGGTCTCAATTTAGAAGGTCTGCTTTATGGGGCAATTGTTCTGGGGGCCCTGGGAGCTATAATGGACGTGACCATTTCGGTTGCTTCGGGACTGGAACAGGTAAGCCTGGCCCAGCCCCGGGCCACAGTTGGCGAGCTATATGGTGCAGGTATTGCCATCGGCCGCGATATAATGGGAACCATGATCAATACTCTGATCCTTGCCTATGTCGGGGGCGCTCTTCCCCTGCTCCTTTTGCTGCTTGCAGAACAACCTTCTCTGCTAGGCCTTATAAATATGGACCTTATCGCTTCGGAAATTTTGAGAGCCCTGGCCGGGAGTACTGGCCTGATTTTTTCAATTCCCCTTACTGCCATTATCAGTGCAGCTTTTTTAAATAAGGAGAAAAAGTAAAAGAGAGGTCACCCAATCCCGGAATTGGGTGGCCCTCTCTGTGGTGGGGGGTTATTACCTGATTTTATGTGCTCCTTACTTTAAATTTCTACACTAGAAAAAATTTACCTGCAAAAATTTCATTAAAACATCACTTTACCCTATTACTACCTGTCTCCAATAACTTCCCATTATTAGAAGCCAGTTCCCGGTAATAAGAACAAACCCGGCGGGGGCTTCTTTTCTGAGTTACAAAATCCACTTGATATAAGCCAAAACGGGGGACATAACCTTCAGCCCATTCAAAGTTGTCCAGCAGGGTCCAGTAGAAATAACCCAAAACCGGAACACCCTCTTCCAGGGCCCGCCTTACCTGCTCCAGGTGAGAGGTTAAAAAGTCAATCTTTTCCTCATCAGAACGAGGAATTCCGTTTTCAGTTATCATAACTGGCAGGGAATAATCCCTGTCAATTTTTTATAAGTCTGTAAAGACCCTCCGGGTAAATTTCCCAGCCAAGTTCATTCCTCGGAAGTTCCTCTTTTTCCACAGTTTTGGTAAAAAAAGTCGCAGGATTTTTCAGGGAAAGAGCCACCAAATCCCGGGAATAATAGTTCAGACCAAAAAAATCAGCCGCACCATTTTTAATTGTTTTGTTTACAAAGCGCCAGTTGAAAAAATAATCCAATAACCTGGAGGCATTCCGGACCGAAATTGAATGGGAAGCGGGGTTCATTATCCTGAGATGATGAGCTATCCCGGCAGCGGGGGCAGAAAGCTTATTTTTTTGATAAAAGTCATGCAGGTCCCGGTAAACCATTTCATTCGCTCCTGCCATGTTTTGCAAAACCTTGAGGGCTTTAAATAGTTTGCCCTTTTTTCCCGGCGGCCAGTTCCCTTCCAGGTACCCCTGGTAAACATAAACCGTAGGTTCGTTAATAATCACCCAGTACTTTACAAAAGGAGCAAACTCCCGGACAACCTTCCTGCAATATTCTCGAAAATAGGAGAGGTTTGAACTTTTTTCCCAGCCCCCCATTTTAGCAAACCAGGTGGGGTTGGTGAAATGGTGAAGTGTAACAACTGGTTCTATTCCTCTCTCCTGCAAACCCGCAAGAAGTTTCCGGTAGAAAGCAATTCCTTCCTCGGAAAATTCTCCAGGTCGCGGTTCAACCCTGGCCCATTCAATTCCAAAGCGGTAGGCATTGTCTTCCAGTTCGGAAAGCAAATCCAGGTCTTCCCGGTACAGGTGGTAATATTGGCAGGCTTTTAAAGGGGTTGAACTATCTTTTGTGTTGCCCCCTGCAGCCCAGTGGTACCAATCATGGTTGGTTAACCCTCCCTCTACCTGGGTCGCTGCAGTGGCAGTTTCCCATAAAAACCCTTCTGGAAACCCCATGGTTATCACCTCAAATTAATATTCCTTTGTATTCCAGTTTTTTCCCGCAACTTAAATTTTGTTTGCAACTCTGAACCTTTTGATAGTATAATTAACTTATCTGGTCCCTTCTGGAGGTGATTTTTATGAGCCTGAGACTCGAAGAAGAAGTTTCGATGGTAGAAGAAATGCTGGAGGAAGGCCGCCTGGAAGATGCTAAAAAATTCCTTAATCAGAATGCAACCAAAGCCGCTCACATTATCGACTACCTTCCCTTCCCTTTAATCGGTCCGGCCTTTAGACTGCTGTCTAAAAACAATGCCATTGAGGTTTTTGAAGAGCTCGAACCCGAAGATCAAACCCAGGTAATTGAAAGCCTTGGTACTGAAGAAGGGGCGAAAATGTTTTCGCACCTCCCCCCTGATGACCAGATTCAATTACTCGACGAAGTCCCGGCAAAAGTCGCCAAAAAACTTCTGGCCTCCCTGGGTAAAAATCAGCTGGATACTGCAATGACCCTTCTTGGTTACCCCCGGGGTAGCGCCGGGCGATTGATGACTCCGAATTACCTATCCTTAAAAAAAGAGATGACTGTCAAGGAAGCCCTGGACCGGATTCGCAGAGCAGGGCTAACCTCGGAAACTATTTACTATTGTTATGTCACCGACCGGGAACGGCATCTGGAAGGGGTTGTTTCCCTAAGGAACCTGGTAGTAGCCGAAACTGAGCAAATAGTCCAGGACCTCATGGATCCCGAGGTAATTGCCGTTAACACCCATGACAAACAGGAACTTGTGGCCCGCCTTCTTGGTGACCTCGACTTTCTCGCTATCCCGGTTGTTGACAAAGAAAACCGGCTGGTGGGGATCATTACAATTGACGATGCCATTGATGTCCTGGAGAAAGAGGAAACAATGACTGCTTACTCTTCTGTTGGTGTTACACCAGTAGAGCAGGAAGGACTCCGCAGTTTGAGGTTAATCGAAGGCCCGATGACACAATCCCTGCGGGTCAGGTTGCCTTTCCTTCTGATAACCCTGGTCGGGGGGATGGTAGCAGGACGGTTAATAGGAGCATTTGAGCAAACTCTGGAAACAGTTGTGGCCCTGGCCTTTTTCATTCCCGTTATTATGGATATGGGCGGGAATGTCGGAACTCAGTCCTCTACGATTTTCGCCCGGGCCATTGCCCTGGGGCAGATAAAGCTTGACAGTTTCTGGTCTTACTTGCTCCGGGAAGGCCTTGTTGGCCTGGCCCTTGGTTTGTTAATCGGAATTGGAGGAGGGCTATTCGCCTGGGTATGGCAGGGAGATATTAATATCGGGATTGTAGTTGGGCTTTCCCTGATCTTTACCATGGTCCTGGCGAGTATTCTCGGGTTTTTAATCCCCCGCCTGGTGCTGGCCATGGGCTTTGACCAGGCAGCGGGTTCCGTTCCCATAATCACCAGTATTAAAGATATGAGCGGAATTTTAATTTATTTCCTGCTTGCCAATTTTTTCCTGGGAATTGTTTAAAAGGAGGCCCCTTTGCGGGGCTCTTTTTGATAATGGGAAAGGGATACAAGGGTTAGTGACGAATTAACAAAAAAAGGGGTGATTTAGATGAGTAAAACCAAAAAAATCCTCGAATACGCTTTGGAAATAGAAAAGAAAGGGGCTTCCTTTTACAAAGAACAGGCCAATAACGTTCAAAATCAAGAGGCTAAAAAGCTTTTTGAAAAATTATCTGACTTTGAAGAGAAGCACGTGAACTATATTCAGAATAAGCTTGAAGAACTGAGCAAAAAACAGGCAATAGTCTTTGATCCCGAGGAAATTTCCGAAGAAGAATTTATTTTTGAATCCCGCAAGCAGGAAGAACTGGATAAACAAACAAAAAATGATCTCCCCATTATACGCATGGCTTATTTAATTGAGAAAGATTTCCACGACTTCTACAAAAAAGCAAGTCAGCAGGTTTCAGAAAAAGACGCTAAAGACCTTTTTATTGAACTCGCTAACTGGGAAGAAAAACACCTCAACTACCTCTACAAAATGTACCAGCAACTGATGCAGGAGTTCTGGTTTGACATGGGCTTTGAACCTTTTTAATAATTTCTTCTTCTTTTTACAGGAGGTATCACCCCGATGGAATTCCGACCCCTAAAACCTGAAGATAAAGATGTGGCCCTGGCCATTGCTGCTGAAACCTGGAATGGCGAGGACTATATTCACCTGATCTGGGATGAGTGGCTAAATGAAGAAGATGGTGAATTTACCGCCATTCTCAGCAAGGGAGAACTGGTTGGTTATGGCAAATATACCCTCCTCGGACCGGGTGAGGTCTGGCTGCACGGCGCCCGAATAAAAAAAGAAAGGCGGGGTGAGGGTATTGGCAGTGCCCTGCTCGAATATTTTCTGAATAAAGCCCAAAAAGATGGAATGGAAGTAGTTCGTTACGCAGCCCACGCTTCCAACGATTCATCTATCAACATGGGGTTAAACAGGGGAGCCAGAATTGTTGGCAAATATCATCTTTTCAGCCGTCCCCTGACCGCACCCACCCCTGCAGCCAAAACAGTTCCTCACCAGGTAACGGAAATCACTCCCCAGGTTATCGAAGATATTCAGCGTTGTCCTTTCATTAAATATGGCAACGGGTTTATGGCCTCTAACTGGCAGCTCCGTAAAGTGAGCCGGCACAGTCTTGAACAATACCTGGAGAAAGGTGAAATTTACGGCATGCATCGGGGTTATATTTTGTATACCCCTCCTTCTTCTCCCAAGGATTTTGCCTATATCTCAGCTATTTCTGGTAGCCTTGAAGTTCAGAATCTACTCCTGAATTGGGCTTTAAATCAGAGTAAAAAACAAAAAGCAGGCTCGGTTATGGTAAAAATCCCCTCCTACCCTCCCCTGATCCAGTTTTTCCGCAGGCGAGGATTTTTGCCCTGGGGCAAAACTACCGAGTCCGATTTTCTTTTACTTGAGTTTAAAACTTCTTGAGGTTCAATTTTCCGCAAGAAGCAGGAGAAAAAATAAATACTATGGACCAGAGAAAAATCTATCTCCTTTTCCCTGGCCTTTGGAGGTGATTTTTTTTGCAATCAAAACTGCAAAACCTTGTTTCCCTGAGTAATTCTGATTACTGTGATATCCGTATTGAAGAAACAGAAGTCACTCTTATTTCTTTCCGGGGCAAAGAGATCGAAAAAATGGAGGGGAAAATTCAGTTTGGAGGTTGTATAAGGACCCTCATCGGAAGCGGTTGGGGTTTTGTTGCGTTTAACCGGCTGGATGAACTGGAAGATAAGCTTCGCCGGGCTGAAGAACAGGCCCGGGCCATTAACCGGGTCAAAGCAGGTTCAATTTCTCTTGCTCCCTCCCAAAAATTTATTGACCGGGTTTTTACCCCCTACCGGGAAGATCCCCGGAAGGTTTCTTTAAAAGAAAAGGCAGAGCTTCTCGAACATTATAATCAGTTAATTCTAGAAACTGACCCCCGCATTACCAGCACCCGCATCGTCTACTTTGACAAACATACCGACTGGTATTATACCAATTCCCATGGTTCTTATATTTACCAGGAAAAGACGGATATCGGAGGCAATCTGGGGGCTACCGCCAGCGATGGAGAAGAAAGAACTTACGATTCGGTCACTTTTGGCTCAACTAACGATTTCAACTCCGCCCGAAACCACGATGAAGCAGTGATCGCTGCTGCCCAAAGGGCTGCAGATCAATTAACCGCCCCTACCGTCAGGGGTGGAGAATACACAGTTATTCTTGACCCGGAAATGGCGGGTCTTTTCGTCCACGAAGCCTTCGGCCATTTAAGTGAAGCCGATGAAATCTACGAAGACAAAAATCTCCTGAAATTAATGGAGCTGGGCACCCGTTACGGCCCCTCATTTTTAAATATTTATGACAGCGGGCAGGAATGGGGCAACCGGGGTTGCATGAAATATGATGACGAAGGAACTCCCACCGAAAAAACCTACCTGATAAAAGGAGGAGAAGTTATTGGGCACCTCCATTCCCGGGAATCTGCTTCCAGGATGAATGCCCGCCCAACCGGAAACGCCCGGGCAATTAATTACCGCTTTCCACCAATCTGCCGAATGCGGTCTACCTGTATTGAAGGAGGTAAGGATAAATTTGAGGACATGCTCTCCGGTATAGACCTCGGCGTTTACGCAATTGGAGGTATTGGGGGAGAAACAAATGGCGAACTGTTTACATTTACCGCCACCAGGGGCCAGATGATCCGCAATGGACGCCTTGCTGAACCTGTAAAAAACGTTACTCTTACCGGCAATGTCTTTCACACTCTGGATAATATCGATAAAATCGGAGACGATTTTTCATTTTTAAATAACGCCGGGGGCTGCGGAAAATTCGAGCAGTCTCCCCTGCCCACAAGCGAAGGCTCACCCCATATCCGCATCAAAAATGTAATTATCGGGGGTGAAAGCTAATGGATTTTAAGTCAATGCTAAATCCTGAAGAAAAAGGCGACCTCCTGCGCAAGGAAAGTCAACATACCACAGTCCAGTTTTCCAATAACCGGCTGAAAAAAATAAATTCAGGAGAGAGCAACAGGGAAGTCCTGCGTTTAATAAAAAATAGCCGAGTAGGGCTTGTGGAAAATACCAAGCCGGAAAACAATAATCGTTTAATTGAAATGGCCCGGGAAGCATCCGAGCTTGGCTCCAGAGTTGAATTTTCTTTGCCGGGTCAAGTTCATCTGGAAAGACCCGAAATTTGTGATGAGCAAATCGACAGGTTAAAGTTGGAGGAATTAATCCGGCCCGCCCAGGAGTTTATTCAAAAAACCACGTCCTACCATCCCGATCTCCAGGCTGAAGTTAGCGTCCGCAAGGAGAACAACTTTATTAAACTGGAAAACAGTTCGGGCTTTTCCGGGTCTTATAGAAAAACCCAGGTTAAAATTCTTTTTGGACTGAGGTTAATCGAGGGGAAAAATCTTCTCGTAGCCTATTCTTTCCCCCAGGAAACCCACTGGGAAAATATTAACTGGGAAGAAGAAAGAGAAACTCTCCTGCAAAAAATTGACTGGGGAAGAAAGAATGTTAGCCTGCCTTCAGGAAATTACCCTGTCCTTTTCATTCCGGAAACCTTTGCGGAAATTCTCCACCCTGTTGAAGCATGCCTGAATGGCCAGGCCGTGGTCCGGGGATTATCTCCCTGGGCAAATAGATTGGAAGAAAAGATTTTTTCTGAAAATTTTAGCCTTTCTAATAATGGTTTATTGCCCAGGGGACCAGGAAGCAAACCCTTTGATCGGGAAGGAGTCGGCTGTTCTTCTTTCCACTTAATTGAGAACGGAAAATTGCAAAACTATTTGTTGGATTTAGAAACAGCCCATAAACTAAATCTAACTCCCATGGGAACGGGTGGAGAAAACGGTCCCACTATTAATAACCTTGTAATGGAACCCGGGGAAAAATCCTTTTCTGAAATGTTACAGAGCATCGACGAAGGAATTTTAATCGCTGGAACCATGGGCGCATGGGCAGGCAACCCCTACGGAGGACAGGTAAGCGGCAATATTTCCCTGGGTTATAAAATTAAAAACGGTAAAATTGAGGGCCGCCTAAAAGATGCCATGTTCTCTCTCAATATATTCCGGGCCTTTAAAGACAACATTTCTGCCATTGGTTCAGAACCAAAATGGGTCGATAACTTGCATTTACCTGCCGTTTTAATTGATCCCGTAAATATATCTATAAAAGGATAGGGGGAAAACCCTTGGGTTTATTTAATTCTGTTCTTGTGATTGTTAACCCCATAGCGGGAAGCGGAAAAGCAGGAAGAATGGTCCCAGAACTGCGAAACCGACTCGAAAAATTCGGAATCCCCTATACCCTTACCGAAACTCAAGCACCGGACCACGCCACACAAATCGCCCAGAAAGCCGCTGAAGAAGGTTATGATGCCGTCTGCGCAGTAGGCGGAGACGGAACTGTGAACGAGGTTATCAATGGGCTGGGAGAAGATGGCCCAGCTTTTGGTATAATACCCCTGGGTACGGGAAATGACCTTGCTAGAACCATGGGAATTTCCCTCGCTCCACTGGAAAGCGTTTCCCTTCTAAGCCAGGGTAAAATCAGGAAAATTGACCTTGGAAAGGAAACTGACCGCCTTTTTTCCATCATTGCTGGACTTGGATTCCCCGCAGAAGTCATGAAGAGGACCAATAGTTATAAGGGAATGCTCCGTGGTTCAATGGCCATTGCCTACAACGTTGTTAAAACAATTTCCCTGCTGCATCCAGTCCCGGTAGAACTGGATCTCGATGGTAAAAAGTTCTCTCGTAAGGCCAGCGGCCTATTTATTCTCAATACCCGTTTTACCGGTGGTGGTCTAATGGTTGCCCCGGACGCTGATCCCGAAGACGGCCTGTTGGACGTTGTCATTATGAATAATCTATCCCGGGGGGGGTTACTGGGACTTCTTCCACGGGTTTACAGGGGAGGCCATCGCAACCACCCCCAGGTTGAATTCTTCCGGGCCAGGGAAATTTCCATTAATACTGCCGCTCCGTATCCCAAAATGTTTGACGGCTCCATTTATGGGACCTCGCCCCTCCGGGTTGAGGTAGTTCCCCAGAAATTTAAAATTATTTGTCCTGAGGAGGTTTAAGATATGACTGATCCCCGTATTGCTAAAATGGCCCAGGTCCTGGTCAACCATTCGTTAGGTTTGCATGAAGGGCAAAAAGTGGCTATCAATTCTCAGGGTACTGCCTATCCTCTAATAAAGGAGGTTTTTCGGGAAGCTATTCGCAAGGGGGCCTACCCCGAAACCCGAATCCAATTACCGGGGCTTTCAGAAATTATTTTTAAAGAAGGTTCCGACCACCAGATCGAGTATGTTTCACCCATGATTAAGCTTATGGCCAATGAATACGATGCCTTTTTAAGCATTGGAGCTCCTTTTAATACCAGGGAACTGAGCAATATCCCCCCGGAGAAAATGAGGCAATCCCAGAGAGCAACTAGAGAAATTATGCAGACGATTATGAGCCGGGCCGCCCGCGGGGAATTGAGCTGGTGTGGGACCCAGTACCCAACCCACGCTGCAGCCCAGGAAGGGAACATGTCCCTTGATGAATATACTGAATTTGTTTTCGGTGCCTGTCTTTTGAATGAAGATGATCCCATTGCCGCCTGGAAAAAAATTCATAAACAGCACGAGAAATTTATTGATTACCTGGAAAATTGTTCTGAACTCCACTTTAAATCGAAAGACACAGATCTCAAACTTAATATTTCAGGCCGAAAATGGGAAAACTGCGATGGAAAAAACAACTTCCCCGATGGAGAAATTTTTACCGCTCCGATCGAAGATTCGGTAAATGGGCATATCCGCTTCAGTTTCCCGGGCATATATCTGGGGCGGGAAATAGAGGATATCAAGCTAACTTTCTCTGAAGGAAAAGTAGTTGAGGCCAGGGCCGAAAAAGGAGAAGACCTGCTCCAGACCATTCTCGATACCGATGAGGGCTCCCGATTTGTTGGGGAGGTAGCCATGGGCACCAACTACGGTATTAAACATTTTACTAAGAACATGCTTTTTGACGAAAAAATCGGAGGGACAATTCACCTGGCTCTTGGCAACGGTTACCCCGAGACAGGCAGTAAAAACCAATCGGCAATTCACTGGGATTTATTATGTGACATGCGGACCGGTGGAAAAATCCTTGCAGACGGGGAATTAATTTACAAAGACGGAATTTTCACCATTTAAGCGAGGAGGGTCGGCAATGTTATATTTAATAAGACCGATAAAAATTACAATATACTTTTTGCTGGCCTGGGTTTTCCTGTTATTCCTGATTTTTTCAAGAATGGTTTCCATGGGCCTTCTATCCTTTACAGCGGCTGCTTTCCTGGATTTTGCTTACGCCCCCTGGGTTGTTAATAGTATCAAATCCGCTCAGTATGGGCTCCCCACTGCAACTCTTGTTGCCAGCGGATTATTCTCAACCCTTTCCCTGGCCCTTCCGGCAATTTTGCTTGCTTTGCCAGTCCTTTTCCGTTTCTGGAAAGAAGGGCTGCCAGCTCCATTCATTTTAACAGGAAGAATCTTAAGCAAGGCTCCCTTTTTCTGGTGGTCAATGATCCTGGCGGGAATTTTCCTCCACTTTGGCTGGCAGCCAGCCCAGGATCCACTTGTCCCATTTTTAATTGCTTTCGTTTATTATTCATTTCTGGGGATAACCTTCCTGAGAAAACCCAGGCCCTGGCCAGCCCAGGTTTCTTTTGTTTTAATGGCCAGCGGGGCTCATTTAGTTTTCGAAACTGTAATGGCCTGGCCGGGAATAGGCCCATTACTTTTTAACAGTATCCTGCAGCAGGATCATATTCTGACCTCGGTAATATTCCTTGCTATTTTAAGCCTTGTGATGCTAATTAACTGGGTGCTTTCCCTCGGTGATGAAGTAAAAAGGGTATTCTGGGGGGAGGAAATCAAATGACTGAAAATCCCAGGAAAAAAAATTTCACCCCGTACATAAAAAGATTAAAAACCCGGATCTTAAAAAATCCCAATTTCCCCTTGAACCTTTTTGCGTTCCTTTTCCTTTCTCTATTATTCCTTACCAGTTTAATCCCCGATTTTGCCAGCCTTGAATTTTTCCTGAAAACCCGCAACACTTTTTTAATTTCTGGAGGGCTGGCAATACCCCTGACCATGTTCTTTTATATCCTGGCGCTGTTCCCCCGGGTTAATCTTCTACCTTTTTGGGCCGGACTTTCTCCCATCTTACTGGCCCTGGTTTTATTGGCCTGGGGGTATCCCTTTTTACCAGCGTTGGCCCTGGGTTCCATTGGTTTTGCCGGCCTGGAAATTTATCCCCGCATATCTCGCTTTATCGAAGGAGCAAATCGACATCCTTCCTTTTTTACAAGTAAAGTCATGGGGATTTCTGATCCAGTCCTTTTTTTAAAAATTACCCTGCCTGTTTCTATTTCTATTTTGGGACGGTCATTTTTGCGCGTTTTTCTGTGCATTCTGGCAGTGGAAACTACCATTAGCTTCCTTGGCTTAAAAAGCCCCTTATTAGAAACCTGGGGGACTG
Organism: Halobacteroidaceae bacterium; assembly: GCA_003554585.1. Taxonomy (GTDB): domain Bacteria; phylum Bacillota; class Halanaerobiia; order B1SED10-174; family B1SED10-174; genus T1SED10-26. Next base: position 56,149 of record PWGV01000024.1, read on the forward strand.
CCCTGAACCAGGCCTATCTCCACCCTGACTGGCCTCAAAACTGGGGAGAGTTTCTCTGGCCCGGCGCCATTTTTCTTCTCACAAGTTTGGCCTGCTCGATCCTGATTGAGGAGGGGAAGAATAATGTTGATTAAAATAAAGGACTTAAAAATTAAAAACGCAGCAAATCTTCCCATAAATATCAGTTCTTTTTGCCTCGAGCCGGGGCAAAGGATGCAATTAGCCGATCCAACTGGCCAGTCTAACTACATCCTGCAAATAGAAAACATAATTGACAGCCTTCCTGAAGATACAGTTTGGATCCAGGGCCAACCAATTGATTTTTTCAAACCCAACCTCTCTTTGGAAAAACAGCTCCCGGATAAAACCAAAATTATTGCCGGAAAAATTATTGCCTGCTCCCACGACCTTCTTAAGATGAAGCCGCGGGATATTCCTTCCAACCTGCTTAATATTTTGCGCTGGACCGCTGCTATTCTTTCAGCCCCATCTTTAATCATCGCCCGGGACGATCTAACTGATTCAGGCCCTTATTCCCGGCAAAAAGTTCTCGAAGAACTGAGCCTTTTGTTTGCAGAAAATAATACCGCTCTTTTACAAATAGTGGAACATAACGTTGATTTAAGTCCTCTAATCATGGATTATACCCGGATAAAAGCAGGAGATATTATTACTATTTCCCCAGGAAAAAGAAACCATTCTCAGGATTTAAAAACTCCTCCCCCAGATTACAAGATCCTGGCCTTGAATGATTGCTCTGGAGACCACCTTGAAGACTGGAACATAGATATTGCCCAAAACCAATCCTGGACTTTTATCTGTGATGGGGAGCAAACCGCCGATGGCCTGGCCAGATCACTTGCCGGGATCGAAAAACCCAAAAAAGGGACGCGAGAGTGCATTCTTAAGCCAAGGGAAATACTATATTTTGAATCCTTTCCATTCTTTCCCCAAAAAACTCTGGCTCAAAGCATCAAAATATTTTCAAAGCAAATTTCTTCCCCAAAAAAACTCGACCAAAATTTTAAAAAACTACAGGAAAAAATCAAAGAGTTTAATTACCTCCAACCCGAAAATATTCTCTCTTTTTTCCCGGATGAAATTTCTCCAGCCCAGGAATTAAATATTTTCCTCTTATGGGCTTCTGTTATCCCACCTCGGCTTTTGATTTTGAATAACCCCCGGGGTTTAATCCAGGAAAATCTTTCCCTTATGCAGTCCTTGATAAAAAATCAGAGGACCAATATTCTAATAACAACTACACGGACGGATTTAGCCCTTACCCCTAAGCTGGGAATTGTCTTTGAAAAACGACTGCTGGAGGATGGGCCCCAATATAAAATCCGAGACACCCCTTTCCACCCTTATTCCCGGGCCATACTGACTCCTGATCGCGAGCTTCCCTCCTTCCCTTTCAACCGGGAAGAAATTAACGGCTGTCCCTTTCACCCCGCCTGCGGGGAGTCTTTCTCCTATTGCGGGTGGAATGGTGCTGACCTGAAAGTTTTCCTGCAGAATCGCCATTTAGACAATTCAATCCATAGTTATGGTTTGAAAGGAAATGACCTTTCCCTTGAACTCGCCTATACTTCAGAATTTTTCTGGCAGGATTTAATTGAGGAAATAAAGTCCCTGATGTCATCTCAAAACGAACCCCTATCCGAGGCCTGTTTGGAGGTAGAATATGAAAACCGAAAGGTTTGGGCCCGCTTTTCACCCCAGAAACCACCCGGTCTGCAAAAAGTTGAAACCGACCGCCGGGTAGCCTGCCACCTTTTCAAGTAAAAAACCTCTGGATTTACCAGAGGTTTTCTCTTTTTCTTCATTATCCTTTTTCCCGTTCAAATTCTTCCCTGACCTTCTTTTGAAGCTCGGAGCTGGTCAAATAATCAAAACCCGTAAAAGCCAGGGCTGCTGCCCCAATCAGCATTCCTTCCATCGCCCGGGAACTCTTTGTAGCCCGGGCAAACTCCCTGGTATGCCCTGGATGCGGTTCATCCATTATCTTGATACTGGGGTGAATCGCCGGAACCACCTGGCTGATATCACCGATATCTACAGAACCTTTGGTTAGACTTGTTTCTATTTCTTCCCTGGCTACTCCAAGGGAAGTCAGGTTATTTTCAAAAAGTTCATTGAGTTCTTGGTTGGAACAAAGGGGAGCATAGCCCATTTCATAATTGGAGATCTCAACCCGGCAACCCGCTGCAAGAGCCCCTCCCTCGGCACATTTAATAACTTTCTCTTTTAGTTCGGCAAGCTGTTCTAATTCCGGGGCCCGCAGATAGTACTGAGCACGGGTATGTTCGGGAATCATATTTGCGGCTTCGCCACCTTTGGCAATTATTCCATGGATTCTTAATCCATCCGGGACCTGCTGTCTGAGGTTGCTTATGGAATTATACATATTAACTAAAGCGTCCAGTGCATTGATGCCCTTTTCTGGAGCAGCAGAAGCGTGGGAAGAACGCCCGTAAAAATCAAATTGGAGGGCTTCCAGGGCCAGTGAGCTTCCGCTTTTTTGATAAGCACTCGAGGGGTGAGCCATTAAGGCAATATCTACCTCGGAAAAAGTCCCTCTTTCCACCATGGTAACCTTTCCCCCATCGGTCTCTTCTGCGGGAGTACCAATGACCACTATTCTGCCAGAATCGGGGGAAAGAACTTCCCGCAAAGCACTTGCAGCTGCAACCGACATTACTCCAATCAGGTTATGACCACAGGCATGACCGAGTCCGGGCAAAGCATCATATTCAGCTAAAAAAGCAATAGTGGGACCATTATTTTTGTTTCCAGTTTCAGCCCAGAAAGCTGTTTCCAGGCCGGCAGTTCCTTTTTCCACCTTAAAGCCAAGCTCTTTTAACAATTCCACCAGGGCTTTTTGGGCTTTATATTCCTGATGACCTAACTCGGGGTTTTCCCAGATAAAACGGGCTACTTCTGCCCAGCGGTTTTTTTTCTGAAAGATATACTCCTTAATTTTTTCTTTCAATTCAATCGCTCCTTTTAAGACAAACAAAGCCCCGGCAGGGGCTTTGTCTTATTTTACGGGTTCCAGGCCGATTTCAATTCGTCCCTCTCCAAGATCGAGATCTTTCTTTATTGACATGTCAATACTATCCCGTTCTTCCAGGATGTCAGCCAAAGCTTCAGTTTTAATATATTCTCCATACTCTTCCATTACTTCCTGCACAAGACCTTCCGCCTTGAAATTAATATGAATTCTGGTCTCAACCTCAAGTCCCCCGTCTTTCCTGAGGGTTTGAATATTGCGGAGAATATCTCTGGCCAGTCCTTCCCGGAGAAGTTCAGGGGTAATTTCTGTATCCAGAGCAACCAGGACTCCTTCCTCTTCAATAACAGCTTTATCCGCTGGGGCTTTTTTCTGGATGTTAACTTCCTCTGCGGATAGTTTAACATCCTTTTCTTCGAGGTTAAGGGTCAGTTCTCCCTTTTCCTCCAGCGAGCTTACTGCTTTTTCCCCATCTATGTTCTCCAGAGCTTTTTTGATCTGGGGAACCAATGGGCCAAATTTCGCCCCTACTTTTGCAAAGTTAGGCTGAAGACGGAATTCATAAAACCCGGCCTGGTCGGCAACAACCTCGATCTCCTTGATGTTAACTTCATCTTTGATAATATTTTCTCCCCGCTCAATCGCCCGGCTCATGGCTTCATCCCCAGCTACTTCCAGCAGTTTGAGCGGCTGCCGGACCTTAATTCCAGCCTGATTCCGGGCAGAGTGAGCAACACTGCACACTCTCATTATCCTATCCATCTCCTGCAGCAATTCTTCATCCAGCCATTCCTTCTCTGCCTGGGGATAATTACAAAGATGGATGCTTTCAGGTTGATCGGCTAATACTCCCCGAACCAGGTTCTGATAAATATCTTCAGTAATGAAGGGTAGCAGGGGTGCCAGGAGTTTGGTAATAGCCAGCAGGGTGTAATAGAGGACATGGTAGGCCTGATCCTTGTCGGCATCTTCTTCCCCTTTCCAGAAGCGGCGGCGGTTTCTGCGAACGTACCAGCGGGAGGTATCCTCAATCAATCCATCAACACTCCGCAAACCCCGCATCGTATCATAACTCCATAACGCATCGTCCATATCTTCGATAGTCTTTTGAACCCGGGCTACCAGCCACCGGTCAAGGAGCTCGGAGGGGCTTTCTCCCTGTTCACCCTTGTTTAAAGGCACCTTGTGGGGATCTTTACTGGGTTTCCAGCCATCGAGCTTGGCATAGGTTAGGAAAAAGGAGTAGGTGTTCCAGAAGGTGAGAAGTTTCCGCTTGACTTCTTCACCGATCCCATAACCAAAGCTGAGATTAACATTCGGGTTCCGGGAGGTATAGATATAGCGCATGATATCTGCGCCCATCTCTTCGACTGCATCATCAAACCAGATAGCATTCCCCCAGCTTTTGTGCATCGGTCTTCCCGTTTCATCGTGCACCTTTTCATAAGTCATTACCTTCTTATAAGGCGGGGTATCTTCCAGAACGCTGCTCATAAAAAGCTGGGCGTAAAACCAGAGCCTGATCTGTTCCCTCATCTCTACAACAAAATCCGCGGGGAACCATTTTTCCCAGTACTTCTTCCCTTCCTCTCCATTTAGATAACAGAGTGTCGAGAAGGGAACTATACCTGCATCCAGCCAGCAGTCACCAACTTCGGAAATCCTTTCCACCTCTTCTCCACATTCAGGGCACTCGATTTTATACTGATCAATCCAGGGCCGGTGTAATTCAGGGAGATCATCGACTGGACTTGTAGCTTTTTCTTCAAGCTCCTCCCGGGAAGAGATAATTGTTACTTTTCCGCAGGAACACCGGTAAAATGGAAGGGGCAGTCCCCAGAACCTTTTCCGGGAAATACACCAATCGCCCATATTGTTAAGCCAGTCAGCCATCAGCTTGCCGGCATAATCGGGCTGCCAGTTCACCTCCCTGGCATTAGCCAGCATTGTTTCCCGCATGGGTTCTCCCTTGATAAACCATTCCTGTTCCAGCCGGAAAACAAGGTCTTCCCCACAGCGCCAGCAAACAGGATAACGGTGGTGGTATTCTTCAACTTTTAACAGGTAGCCTTTTTCCGCGAGGTTATCCATTATAGGCTGCCCTACTTCGGCTGCATTTTGCCGGGAAAGAAAACCAAAGTTATCATAATAATCGCCGGCTTCATCAATGGGTGCAATTATATCCAGGTCGTGTTCCTGGCTTAAACCGTAATCCTCGGCACCGCAACCAGGGGCAATATGGACAATTCCTGTCCCCTCTTCACCGCTTACTTCATCCCAGGAAATAACCCGGTGTCCAAGTTCCTTTTGTGCAGGCAGCTCATCAAAAGGTCCGCGATAGGTAAGCCCCAGAAGCTTATCTCCTTTGACTTTTTCTTCAACCGAATATTTACCGTCAATTCTTTCCCTGGCTTCTTCAGCCACCCAGATAAATTTATCTTCTGTTTTTAGCTTAAGATAATCCAGTTTTGGGTTTACAGCCAGGGCAACATTAGCCGGAAGAGTCCAGGGAGTAGTAGTCCATACAGCAAAATATTCATTTTCCCGGTCAATAATTGGCAGGGTAATGAAAACCGAGGGATGAACCATATCCTTGTAGGAATCCGCCAGTTCATGCTGGGAAAGGGAAGTTCCACAGCGTAAACACCAGGGCATTACACTGTCCCCCTGGTATAATAGGTCCTTATCCTGGCAAACCTTCAGGAAATGCCAGATATGCTCGATATTATTATCGTCCATGGTATAATAAGAGTTTTCCCAGTCCATCCACTGTCCAAGACGTTTAGACTGCTCAGTTTGAATAGCTGCGTACTTCTCAACTCTCTCCCGACAGGCCCGGGCAAAATTTTCCAGGCCGTATTCAATTATTTCTTTTTTTGAATTCAAATCCAGTGCTTTCTCCCCTTCAACCTCTACCCAGAGGCCCTGACAGTCAAAACCATTCTGAAACCTCTGGTCAAAACCATGCATTGCCCGGTGGCGCTGGAAAACGTCCTTATAGGTCCTGCCCCAGGCATGATGGACCCCCATGGGGTTATTGGCAGTAATGGGACCGTCAATAAAAGAATAGTGTTCGTTCCCTTTATTTTTTTCCTGGAGTTTTTTAAAAATTTGTTGCTCTTCCCAGAACTTTAAAATCTGCCTTTCAAGTTTTGGAAATTCTGGCTTGGCGGGAACTTCTTTAAACATTCTTCTTCCTCCTTTACATAATGCTCGCAATAAAAAAACCCAATCCTTTTTAAGGACGGGGTTTCCCGCGGTACCACCTTAATTGGCTTTACAGCCCTCTCCAGCAGGCACTTTAATGCCCTACCCCTGCTAACGGTGAGGCTTCCGGCAGACTTACTCATCTTTCAGTCTGCGGCTCCCAGGCGATTTTCCCCATTTTCTTTCTACCGGGCTCCCACCATCCCCGGCTCGCTAAGAGAAATAAAAACGGGTACTCTTCCTGCTCCTAGCCTATTTGGAGTTATTTTACCATAGGGATGCTCCATAGTCAACAATCCTTAGGGGAATGATACCTCGCCCCCCTCCTTGCAAAATCAGGTAAAATAAATAAAAACCCGGCTTTTTTGCCGGGAAATTTATTCCTTGGAATATTATACTTCGGTATTAGATAGCTACAATTACTACCCCCAGTTCTTTTTCCAGTTGTTTTATTTTTTCCAGCTGCTCTGAGGATAATTGAGCGGGTTTAACTGCCTTGCAGGAAAAAGCAAGCAGGATCGCCCCCAGCTCTTTTTCCAGGCTTTGCAAAGAATCCAGTTTATCTTTTTCCATGGCGGCATAGGAACAGATCATTAAAACCCCTCCAATAATTACTTGGTTTTTTTGTATATTAATGAAATTTTATCACATTTTTATTCCGCTGGCAAACTGTAAGAAAAAACGGATAATTTTTCAATCCCGTGAAATGCAAACTCCTGCAAAAACCCAAAAAAAAAGCACCTGTAAAAACAGGCACTCTAAAATATTAATTACTGGGGGGTTCAAAGCGTTTGGCGAAGCCCTGAGTAAGCCTATCAATAACTATTGCAAGAATTACAACACTTATCCCCGCTTCAAACCCTCGGCCCACATCAATCCTATTTATAGAAACCAAAACCTCATAACCCAGGCCTCCTCCACCAATCATGGAGGCAATTACAACCATCGCCAGCGCCATCATAGTAGTTTGGTTAACACCGGCAAGGATTGAAGGCATTGCCAGAGGTATACGCACCTCTTTCAGAAGTTGAAAACGTGTAGCTCCATAGGCCAAAGCCGCTTCTTGGACTTCCTGGGATACCTGCCGCAAACCAAGATTGGTCAGCCTGATTACCGGGGGGACTGCGTAAACAAAAGTTGCCAGAACCGCAGGCACCTTCCCCAAACCAAAAAGCATCATGGTCGGGATCAGGTAAACAAAACTGGGCATGGTCTGCATGCCGTCAAGAATTGGCCTTCCCAGGCCTTCTAGCCTATTGAATTCCGCCATCAAAACCCCATTTGGTATACCAACTAAAATGGCGATAACAACGGCAGTAAGAACGATAGCTATTGTTTCTATTGCCAGATCCCACAGCCCAAAAAGACCAACTGCAATAGGTAATAAACTTAAAACAATTGTCAGGCCTATTTTTTTTGTAGTAAAATATGAGGTCAGGGCAATTGCCAGAATATAAATCCACCAGGGGATAGCTTCCAGACCAGAGTGGATATTTAAAAGAAGGGAGAGGATAATTCCAGAAAGACCGTCAAAAAAAGCCGTAAACGTGGTTAATAACCAGTTTGTAAAATCATTGATCCAACCAGCGATATGAAACTCCCAGGCTTCAGGAAACATCCTCTGTCAACCCCTCTCTATTCTCATCATCCTGACGCTCTTTTTTTGCTTTCTGGAACAGCTCTTTCTTATCCTGAACAAATCGGGCGACATAGTCGTCAGCTGGATTATCTAGAATCTTCTCGGGTTTACCAACCTGGACGAATGACCCGTCCCGCATAACTGCCATTCTATCGCCCAGACGGATCCCTTCATCCAGGTCATGGGTGACAAAGAAAATTGTTTTATGAGTTTTTTCGTGGAGGGTCACCATTTCTTCCTGCATCTCCCGCCTGATCAAGGGATCGAGGCCGCTGAAAGGCTCATCCATCAATAGAATCGGCGGATCCGATGCCAGGGCCCTTGCAATACCCACCCTTTGCTGCATCCCTCCACTCAGACTTGCTGGATAATAGCCATCCCAGCCTTCCAGGCCAACTGTAGTTAAAAGTTCTCTGGCCCGTTCTTCCCGCTCCTTGCGGGGTACCTTTTTTAAATTCAAACCAAATGAAACATTTTCCAGGACAGTCCGGTGGGGAAGGAGGCCATAGTGTTGAAACACCATGGCCGCCGACTTCCGCCGGAATTGAGTTAATTCTTGGTTATTCAGGGAAGTCACTTCTTCCCCGTCCATTTTTATGGTTCCCCCTGTAGGTTCCACCAGCCGCATTAAACACCTGATAAGTGTTGATTTCCCGCTACCGGAAAGCCCCATTACAACAAACACTTCGCCGGAGTTTACAGAAAAGGAAACATCCCTGACTGCAACTACCGCTTCCCGGCTTTCTTCCATCTTGGATAATTTATCCGGCTGGTCGAGGGGAACATGTTCTTTTTTAGGTCCGTAGACCTTCCACAGGCTTTTTACCTCAATTGCCTGCTGGGTCACTAGTTACCGAGCTCCTCGGCAACTGCCGCTTCAATTTTTTCTATTAAGCTGTCCTGGACAAACCATTGGTGCCATACGTGACGGTAGTTATCAAAAAACCACAGTGCAGCTTCCTCAATAGAAGCTTCTTCTTCCCTCATATAAGCAAGGATTTCGTTATTCTGTTCCATGGTAGTTTCATAGTGGGCCAGGAAGGAAACCATTTGCGGTGATCTTTCAGCCAGCCCAGTATTTATTGCGATGTGAACCGGGCAGGGGTTAAATGCGGTTCCCCTATTTTCTTCCCACTGTTCGGGATCAAAAGGCGGTTCTTCCAGCATGGTCAGGTCGAGAAGTCCAATTAACCAGGTAGGTTCCCAGTAATAACCGACAATCGGTTCTCCTCGCTGATAAGCAGTTACGAAAGCGGTTGCCAGTGCAGCATCGGAACCGGGGTTAAAAATTTCAAAGTGTTCCTCCAGTCCATAAGCTTCAAACTTGGCAATGTTAATGTCATGCACTATCCATCCTGGTGGTGCATTGTAGAAACGGCCCTTGTCGGGATTCTCAGGATCACGGAAAAGCTCCCAGTGGTCAGCAAGATCAAAAACGGATTTCAGGTCAGGAGCTATCGGTTCAATCCCTCTTTCCTCATCACCTTCAATTACATAGGTAGGGATATACCAGCCCTGGGGTGAGTCGGGAAAATTTGGTCCTAAATCGATCATATCCCCTGAATCCATTGCTTCTTCATGGATTTCGCGAGTATTATCAACCCACATTTCCATGGAAACATCGACATCACCACGACGCAAACCGGTTACTAAAGGAACGGTTTCCCCAAATTCGTAAACCGGTTCTAAGCCAAAGGCGTGCTTGGCAACAAAACCTGCAATCCGGTTATGAACCTGCACACTATCCCAGTTAAAATCTGAAAAAACAATTTGCTCTTGAGCTTCAACCTGGCTACTCCAGGAAAATACCATGAGCAGCATTAATAATACAGTCGCCAATTTGACCACTGTGCCTTCTTTAATCTTCACTTTTTTCTTCCTCCTTTGAATAATTTATTCGGGGGGTCATTTTTTCTTTCTCCAGAATCAGTGCCACTTTCTCTTCTAAAACATCCAGTCTTCCTTTAATACCATCTATTTCCCTCTGGAAATGGTTAATGGGATCACTCACAAAAAACTGGTTGTTGCGGGCATTGGCAATCAAACTATAAACTGTCTGATTCCGGTAAAGGGTTGATCTTGCCACTCCCAACTTCCTTGCCACAGCCTGAAAGTCAATCTTTTCTCCTGATTCATTTAATTCCTGGATCGCCCTTTCAGTGGCATTGATTAAATTTGCTTTTTCTTTTTGGGTGACTTTACTTTTAGTCATTTTCCCCCCCCCCAAAAAACGCAACATCTATGCTACAACTATAGCACAAATGGCAGATTTGTCAAGTTTTTTCTCCCCCGGGCCCCAGATGCTTCCATTAATTATAAAATGAGTTTTTATTATTGTTTAAAGGTTAATAAATTAACCCGGCGAAATAATTATTTATAAGAAGAAAAAGCAAGGAGGTTTTCCAATGAATCTTTCACACCTGGTGGAAAGCATCCCCCCTTCTCCCACCCTGGAAATCACAGCCAAGGTTAACGCAAAAAAAGAGGCCGGAGAAAACGTTGTTAGCTTCGGAGCAGGCCAGCCAGATTTCGATACCCCTGATAATATTAAAGAAGCGGCTCACAAGGCAATGCTGGATGGCTTCACCAAGTATACGGCTGCAACCGGGATTACCCCGCTCAAAGAAGCTGCTGTTAGTCAGTTTGAAAATAGTTTGGGATTAAAATATGAAGCCAACCAGATCATTATTGGAAACGGGGCCAAGCAGGTCCTGGCTACGGCAATTATGGCCTGCTGCAACCCGGGAGACGAAGTAATTATTCCTTCTCCTTACTGGGTGAGCTACCCGGAAATGGCAAAAATGGCAGGAGCGAAACCCGTTTTTGTTTCTCTCGAAGCTCCAACTTTTGAGCTCGACATAACTGCTATAGAAAAAGCAATTACCTCGCGAACCAGGGCAATTATTATCAACTCCCCGAGTAACCCCACAGGCCGTGTTTTCAGTGAAGATTCCCTGGCAGAATTGGCCCAGCTGGCAATCAATCATCAAATCTGGGTAATAACCGATGAAGTTTATGACTTCCTTGTTTACGGGGAAAACCGCCATTACTCTATTGCTGCAGTAAACCCTGAAATTAAAAAGCAAACCCTGGTAGTCAACGCTGTTTCCAAGAAATATTCCATGACGGGCTGGAGGATAGGTTATGGGGCCGGTCCGAAGGAGTTGATTGGAGCCATGGGAAGAATCCAGGGCCATTACACCTCCAACGCCAATTCAATTGCCCAAAAGGCTGCTCTCGAAGCCCTAAACGGAGATCAAAGTTCAGTGGGAATTATGGTAAAGGCCTTTACCGAACGCCGCAATTATATTGTAAAACGCCTGGAAAAAATGCCTGGCATTAAACTTGAAGACCCCCAGGGGGCATTTTATGTATTCCCATATATCGGTGACATTGAAACAGATGACTTTGGTTTCTGTGATGATTTGCTTGAAGAACAGGGAGTAGCCCTGGTACCTGGCAGTGCCTTCGGGGCTCCAGGATACGTCCGGATTTCCTTCGCCACCTCTCTGGAAGAAATTGCAGAGGGAATGGATCGAATGGACCAATTTTTAAAAGACAGGGAGGGTTAAACTAAATGACCAGGCCTAAAATAAGTATCATTGGCGCGGGTAATGTTGGAGCCAATACGGCCCTTTTCCTTTTCCTCAAAGACCTGGGGGACATTGTCCTTTATGATATTAAGGGAGATCTAGCTAAGGGCAAAGCCCTCGACATCATGCACCTTGCTTCTATCTGGGGAACAAACAGTTTCGTAACTGGAACCGGAAATATTGAGGATACGGCTGATTCTGATCTCGTAGTTATCACCGCGGGAAAGCGCCGGACTGCAGATATGACAAGGGACGACCTGCTTTCCCAGAACGGTGAAATCATTACCAAAATAGTCGATTACATTCAGCAGAAAAGCCCCAATTCGTTCATAGTTGTTGTAACTAATCCTCTCGACGCAATGGCTCACCTGGCCCTCGAAATCAGCAATTTTGAACCTTCCCGGGTTATGGGAATGTCTGGAGTTCTTGATTCGGGGAGGCTCGCCCATTTTATCCGGGAAAAACATAAGGTTGCAACGGAAAATATCCTGACTACTGTCCTCGGAGGCCACGGGGATTCAATGGTTCCTGTAAGCTCCAATTCATTCATTGGAGGCCGTCCCCTCAAGCAGATTTTAGAACCGGGGGAAATCGAAGGAGTTATTGAACGGACCCGTCGCGCCGGCGGAGAAATCATCAAGCTCATGGGGACAAGTTCCATGTATGCTCCGGCAGCAGCCGTCTGGAAAATGGCCCAGGCTATCCTTCGGGACGAGAAAACCATCCTCCCCTGTTCGGTCTATCTCCAGGGAGAATATAACCTTTCCGACGTTTTCCTGAGTGTGCCCGTTCTCCTGGGCAAGGCAGGGGTGGAAGAAATTATTGAGCTCCCCCTGGAAAAGAAGGAACTCAAAGCCCTGCATAAGTCCGCAGATGAAGTTAAAGAACTAACTCCAAAATTAAATATTAACTAAATTAGGGGCCCCTGGGCCCCTAATCTCTTTTCAGGAAGGCTGTTGCACAGTGAATGCCTCCCCAGCCCTTTAAAAGCTCAAAAACGTCAACTGTGACAACCTCAACCCCCTTTTTTTCAAGAACTTCCCGGCAGCGAGGATTCCCTTCGGCCTGGACAACAAAACCAGGCTTGATTGCCACAAAATTTATCCCCATTGTTTCCTTTGCTTCAGTCCTGGAAGGAGCTTCAACAACTTCGATTCCTTTTTCCCGGAGGGCCGCACAGACATCGTAAGGAACCTGAGAAGCATGGACCATTACCAGGTCTTCCCGGGCCAAATTAAGAATTCCATCTATATGGGCATGCCCATAGGGGATTTGCATGTAAATAAAGTTTTCAACACCCTGGATTTCCAGTTCAAGCCGAACCTGCTCCAATCCCTCCTTATTTCCCCGGGAACCCGAGGCGAGGATAACTGTTTTTCGGTCAACCCACATCGCGTTGGCCCCCTCAAAAATCCCCCGGCCATTTATGGTTTTAATTATGGGTACCCCCAGCTGGGCAAGAGCCTGGGCAACGTACCTTTCTTCGCCCCGGCGCGAAGGGTTAGCCGGGCGACCAATTATTGCTCCCTGGGGAGTCATAAACATTAAATCCCGCATAAAAAATGCATTCGGTCTATCGGGCCGCTGGTCTTTTACATAAGAGACCTCCACTCCGTATTTACGGTAACAGCCAGTCAAACGGTCGTGGGCTTCCCGCATTTTTTCTGCGGAAACTTCTGCCCGGAAGCGAACTTCTGCATAAGAAAAATCTTCAATCTCGGCACCCGGTCTGCGCATTAAAACTGCTCTCAAAGGGGATACTTCGGAAGAAACTCCCCATGGACCCCAGTATTGCTCAATTTCTTCCCCAAAATCATTTTCCAGGGGAAACCATCTTTCACCTGGCAGGGCATCAATATCTCTGGGCAAAAAAGACACCTCCTGTTAAAAACAATCAATTATTACTTCTATCTTTTCTACTAATTCTTTTTCCAGCCTTTTTCTCATGTCTCCCAGATCGGTAAAAGGTCTTTGCAGAATAATTTCTGCAGCCCTCTTTTTCCCTACTCCCGGGAGGGCAAGCAATTCTTCCCTTTCAGCTTGATTAATATTGAACGGATATTGAATCCCGGTCAGGGAACGGAAACCATGGTCGATGATTTTTACCCGAAGTGGTTGATATAGTTCTTTTTGACCGGGAATACCAATCCGGACGGGATAGGTGCCTAAAAATCTCCCAAAAGTCAAATTTCCTTCAACTTTCTCAGGAATTACTTCCTGGAAAACCAAGCCCCGGGGAAAAACCTTCTCCAGCATGGGCCTGTTGATTTCCCGGTTAATTGTTTCTTTGTAGCGTTCAAAAGCTCCTTTGGTAACAGCCTTTTTTTTGTACCCGGCATGGGCTATTACCTGGCGGATATTTATCCGCCGAAGCAAAAATCCTTCTTCGACCAGCTCACGCAAGAAACCAAGGTTCAATTCCCTGGTTTTTTCACTTTCTCCCTGCAGTCCATGCAAAAAGTTTAAACCGGGCAGGAGCTTGGGAAGACCATTTTCCCTCTCTCCCCCAATTTTATTTACCAGTTCCACTGCTTTTTTGCATTGCTCCGGAGTCACGCCTATATTGTTGGCCCTTATTACTTCGGGGTCTGCCGACTCCAGGCCAAAAGAAGCAATATCCCCCGGAGTATTAAATCGGGTTATAATACCCAGGAGCTCGGCTGCATCTTTTCTCCCCGCCAGAGCTCCAGGTTCTACATTATCAAGATGTAAAACTTTTAACCCCGGGACGCCTTCCCTGATTCCAGAATACAACCTTCGCAGGGTATTTTTTCTCCCATCAGCGTAACTTAAAAGATCCGGCTGGCAACCCAGGCGGAAATATCTGGCTCCTCTTTTTCCCAGTTCTACTGCCTCCCTTATGACATCTTCCGCCGGCCTGACATAACGGAACCTCCTAAATCTTTCGCTGCAGAATGAACAATGCGAAGAGCGCAAACATCCCCGGTAAGTTTCCAGTTCAGCAACTACATAAGGGAAACGGGGGTGGCGGATAATCAACCCTGCCCCCCTTAAAGCCACCTCTTTTAAAAGCTCAATCGAAAACTCCCGGGGTTCTCCAAGCCTGCCCATTATTCCCTGGATGATTTCTTCTCCAATATAATTATCATAACCCGGAGGCCGTAAACCTGCTTCCACTACAGGTCCCAGGAGCCATTTATCTTCCGAAGTATTTTCTAGGGCCATAATTTCCATCTCTTTTAAGGTAAGGGGCTTTCCACCCAGGTAACGGCCGGGAACCGTTGTCCCCCCAATTACAATCAGCCAGTCTCCCCCGGGCAAAAATTCTCTGGCCTGATCGGCTGTCAGGTAATGGATCTGTTCCTCTTTTAACCCTGCCAGTAGCAGAGCACCATAAACATATCTGACCTGCGGGGAAATATAGGGGGAAACCCCCAGGCAGGAAGGTTCATCAATATAACCGTCCAGTAAAACAACTTTTTTCAACCTGAATACACCCCCTCAGGGGAAAGCCGGCACCCAGATAAGTGCCGGCTTTACTATTACTTGACCACGATATTCATTATCCGGCCCGGAATATAAATTTCCTTGACCACTTCTTTATTTTCAATATGGCGGCGGATTGAATCCACTTTCATTACCTGGGCTTTTACTTCTTCTTGTTCAGCCTCCCGGGGTACTTCAACTGTGCCGCGAACCTTGCCGTTAACCTGGACTGCAATCTCAATGGTAGCTTCAAGGGTTTTTGCCTCATCCCACTTAGTCCACTCCTGCTGATTGAGTTTTTCACCAAAATCCTGCTGAACCCACAGTTCCTCCGTCATATGAGGAGCTACCGGGTTGAGAAGGATCAAAAATGCGCTGAATTCATCCCGGGTTACTTCTCCCCGATCATAAAACTCGTTTAGCAAGCTCATCAAAGCAGCAATGGCTGTATTGAATTTCATTTTATCGTAATCTTCGGTAACCTTTTTTATTGTCTGATGCATTTTAACTTCCAGTTCAGGTGAAAAGCCCTTTGCTCCGTTCAACATTTCCTGGAGACGCCAGACTCTCTCCAAAAAACGGCGGGATCCTTTAACTCCCTGCTGGGACCAGGGGATATCCTGGTCAAATGCTCCCATGAACATTTCATAAACCCTGAAAGTATCAGCTCCAAATTCTTTAACTACCTGGTCCGGGTTGACCACGTTCCCTCTCGATTTGGACATTTTCTCATTGTTTTCTCCCAGGATCATTCCGTGAGAAGTCCTTTTTTTGTATGGTTCTGAAGTAGGTACTACCCCTATATCGTAGAGAAATTTATGCCAGAAACGAGAATAAAGCAGGTGCAGGGTTGTGTGTTCCATCCCTCCGTTGTACCAATCGACAGGGGTCCAGTAATCTAAGGCTTCTTTTGCAGCCAGGGCCTGGTCATTTTTGGGATCAGTGTAGCGCAGGAAATACCAGGATGAACCTGCCCACTGGGGCATTGTATCCGTTTCCCGCTGGGCATTTTCCCCACATTTCGGACATTCTGTTTCCACCCAGTCTTTTAACCTGGCCAGGGGAGATTCTCCTGTTCCTGTGGGAGAAAATTCTTCGAGCTCGGGCAAAACCAGGGGAAGTTCCTCTTCTGGAACGGGAACCCAACCGCACTCAGAGCAATTAACCAGGGGAATCGGTTCTCCCCAGTACCTCTGGCGAGAAAAAACCCAGTCCCTTAATTTAAAGTTAACCTTTCTTTTACCCAGTCCCTGTTTTTCAAGCCAGTCGGTCACCTTTTTAATCGCTTCTTTTACCGGAAGACCGTCCAGGAAATCAGAATTAACAAGGGTACCCTCTTCTGTATCAGCATAAGCTTCCTGGGAAACATCTCCACCTTTAATTACCTCAACAATCGGGAGATCAAACTGCCTGGCAAATTCCCAGTCCCGCTGGTCATGGCCGGGAACAGCCATAATTGCACCTGTTCCGTAGGTCATCATTACATAATCGGCAATCCAAACCGGAATTTTCTGCCCTGTTCCAGGATTGAGGGCCCAAACCCCTTCCAGGGAAACCCCAGTTTTTTGTTTATCCTCCTCAGTCCTTTCAAATTCAGTTTTAGAGGCCGCTTCCCTTTGATAGGCTTTTACTTCGTTGATATTTTTAATCCGGCTGGCCAGTTTTTCCAGGAGGGGATGCTCCGGGGAAAGGACCATGTAAGTTGCGCCCCAGAGCGTATCGGGACGAGTTGTAAAAACATTTATTTCCTCGTTCGAGTCAGCAATCCGGAATTTTATATCCGCTCCCTCGGACCTGCCAATCCAGTTCCTCTGCTGCGCTTTTATTTTTTCCAGGTAGTCAACAGTTCCCAGATCATCCAAAAGCCTTTGCGCATATTCGGTAATTTTTAACATCCACTGTGCTTTTACTTTGCTTACAACTTCTCCTCCGCATCTCTCACATACCCCGCCAACAACCTCCTCGTTAGCCAGCCCCACCTTGCAACTAGTGCACCAGTTAATGGGCATCTCGGTTTTATAGGCTAGGCCATGTTTGAATAGCTGCAGGAATATCCACTGGGTCCATTTATAATAATCAGGATCGGAAGTATTTACCTCCCTCTCCCAGTCAAAAGAGAACCCCAGGGATTGAAGCTGGCTTTTAAAGCGCTTCACATTTTGCTGCGTAACCTTGCGAGGATGAATGTTGTTTTGCATTGCGTAATTTTCCGTAGGCAAACCAAAAGCATCCCACCCTATTGGATAAAGAACGTTGTACCCCTGCATCCTCTTCATTCTTGCTACAATATCTAAGGCGGTATAACTGCGGGGATGCCCTACGTGCAGTCCCTCTCCGGAGGGGTAGGGAAATTCAATTAAGATATAATACTTCTCCTGTTCGGGATCAAGTTTTGCAGAAAAAGTCCCGTTTTCCTGCCAGTATTTCTGCCACCTTTCTTCAATTTTATCTGGTTGATACTCCTCTTTTTTCATAAAATACCCTCCTCATTTATTTCCAAAAATAAAATAACCTTCCGTCTCCAGATAAAGAGACGAAAGGTTGTCCGCGGTACCACTCTTCTTGACGCCAAAAGCGTCCTCTCGGGCACTTAACGGCTGCTACCGGCCGGAATTACTTTTTTTCACCCCGGCAGTTCAGAGACGAGTTCAAATCAGGCTAACCACCACTTTCCAGCAACCAGCGGCTCTCTTCAGGTGCCCGAATTTTACTACTTCTCATCAAAACTTTTTGCTATATTCTCAATTATTATAGCAAAGGGAACAGGTAAAGTCAATAATTGCAAAACGAAACCCTTTTAAACTTGATGAAACTGCCAGTCTCCCTGCTTGAACTTCCAGTAATGGGTTACAAAAACCAGGATGAAATAAAGAGCTTCTCCCAAGTAAGTTCCCTTGATCCCCAACCCCAGAAAAATTCCCAGAAAATAGACCAGGGGGAGGTAAATAATATAACAGATTATCATCTGCATTTTAAAGGTCCACCTGGTCATACCTGCTCCAATAATCGTATGCCGGGTTGCCATCCCCATTGAATTTACACTTGTTCCCACCAGAATTATGAACAGTGGCACCAGGGCTGTTTGCACAACCTGGACATCAGGGGTATATAGAGAGAGAAGTGGCCGGGCGAAAATAATGCCTAAAACTGCAATAACTCCGGAGAAAAAAGCCCCCAGTTTCATTGCCTGAACGGTGGCCATCCGCGCTAGTGCCCTGTCCTTCGAACCCAAGAACTGCCCCACGAGAATGCCCGTTGCCTTGCCCAGGCCCATGGCGGGTAAGAAAAGCAGGCTATATATAGAATTCAAAACTGAAGCTGCAGCCAGTTCAACAGTTCCAATTAAGGAGTGTATCCAGACAAAGATAAAATAAGAAAAAATGCTGCCAAACCCCTCCAGCATGGAAGGAATTGATAAATTCAAAATAGAACGGGCTTCTACCCAGCTCAGAGGACCCGAAAAAACCCCGTAAGTTATTCTTTCCCGGGGATTATACATAATTAGCCCAATGAAAACAAGTCCGCAGATAGTAGCTAAAACACTGCCCCAGGCAGCGCCCATTAACCCCAGAGCAGGAAATCCTAAAAGCCCAAAAATCAAAACCGCGTTAAACAATATATTCAGCCCATTAATCAGGACAGAAGAATAAAGTGTTATCTGAGTCCTGCTGGTTGCTTCAAAAAAAGCCTGGCCAGTCATTATCAGAATAAAAAAGGGTACTGCAAGGAACCTGATCCGGACAAAATTACTCGCCAGTTCTGCAACAACCGGGTCCGGGTTAATATTTCTCATAATAAAGGGAGCTCCAAAGCTTAATACCAGGGTAGATAAAATTCCCAGAAAAACAGCTAAGATCAGCGAATTATCCACAACAGTTCCCACGCTGTGCAGGTTTTTTTCTCCTACCCGCCGGGAAATCTTTATCCGGGTCCCCATGGCTAAAAGGCCAAGAGGAATAATAAAAGTGAAGGTGAAAATGGTTCCCAAGCCTGCTGCAGCCAGGGCTTCTCGACTTAATCTACCGACCATTATGGTATCGGCAGTGCTCATCAGGGTCTGGGATAAACTCCCCAGCATTATGGGGATACTTAATTGAAGGATTTTTTGGTTCAACTCTTTATTTTTGCTCATGTTTTATCACCTTCTACTTAAATACATCCCATCTTTTTATTTCCCTGTATTTTCGCAAAAAAAATCCCGGGAGATTTATCTCCCGGGGATTTTTTCAATTACCTGCGAGCCTTATCCATGGCCCTTTCAGCAGCCTGGATGGCACGGTTAAAAGTTCCTGTTGCACCGCTTAAGCCGTCAACATCAAGGCTCTGGGCTTCGATAATCTGCTCGGGGAGTACTTCGAGCAGCTCGTGGTATTCATCCCAGGGATAATCGTCGCCCTTGCGCTGCCAGGAATCATTGTCGGACTGGGTCTCAACAAGCCTGAAGTCGGTAATCTCGTCATTAGCAAAAGTTACCCAGACAATTACCCAGCCTCTTTCAGTCTTGTCGGAAATGGCCATAAATGTTCCATCAAAGAATTCATTTTTCTGATTGGTTGGTTCTACCCTTGCGCGGGCCAGAGCACGATAGACAGCCTGATTGGCCTGGTTGGAAGAACCAGTTGCCCCAGTTACTATGTCTACATCCCAGTGATCCCGCTCAACATAAAGTTCGGGAAGAACTTCAAGGGCTTCGTGGTACTGATCCCAGGGATAGGTTTCTGGTTTTTCAGTTCCCAGGTTCCCATAGCCACGAATTACAACTTCAACAATACTGTCATTCTCAATAGTTACTTCCGCATCCATATATCCACGATCGGTTGCATCGGAATAACCCATGAAGGTTCCCTCCTGATAAACATGCCCTCCTGCTTCAATACCCTGGGTGAAAAAACCAATACCAACAGCCAGGGTTAAAACCAGCACAGCAATTAATCCTTTCTTCATCGACAATCCACTCCTTTTCCAATCAATATATTGTGTTAATTTTTTCAGCAAGCATACTTATTCTATAAGTTCGGTAGGTTTCCTTCTTTTTATTTTAAGTTTTTATTAATAATTTTTCCTATTTCAGCCTGGAAGTCTTTCCCTATATTATTATCCGGAAGGTAATCCGTTAAAACCGAGACAATAACTGTACTTCGGGGGAATTCCCAGATTCCCGAATCGTGGACAACTCCGGTAATTTCACCGGTTTTATGGGCAAAAACAGGTTCTTCGATTTCCAGTTCGTTTACCGGTTTTTTGCAAGCCTTACAATTGGAGGAAACACCAATTAAAACTCCACACTCCTTGCAAAACCTTATATCCCGGGAAAGACAATCATTAAACTGCTGTTTCCTTAGTACTTCCATTCCTTCTTCATAAAATTCGGAATGAATTTTTCCCAGTAAGGAAACTGTATCCCTGGCCGAAGTATAACTGTAAAGACCCGGGACCACTTTCATCAATTTACGGGCCAGGAATGTATTTTTACACCCCAGTTCCTCCAACCGTCCATTTACAGAATCTTTTTCCACGATATCTATAATCATATTGGTCGCTGTATTATCGCTAACGTCAATCATCAGGTGCATCAGGTCTGCGAGGGTAAGTTTTAAACCGGGATGCAAAAGTTGAAGGACTCCCGCTCCCCCCACTTTTTCTTCTTCCGGAAGGGGATACTCGGTATCCAATTGCAAACGCCTTTCTTCAATCTGTTTCAGGACTTCATAAAGCAGGGGTATTTTAATTATACTCGCCGCATGAAAACGTTCATTTCCATTATAACTAAACCTCTGGCCTTTTTCCAGGCAAAAGATTTCAACCCCTGCCCGCCCGGGGAAACCCTCAATTTGTTGGGTTATTTGCTTTTTTAATTCTTCCATTTCCTTTAGCCTCCTAAATCCCCAAAAAATAAATTGCAACCATTATTAAAGGCAGGGCCGGAAGAAGGTTGGCAACCCTGATCCTCTTAATTCCCATTAAATCCAGCCCCATTGCCAGCATTATTATTCCCCCGAGGGCCGAGATTTCTGCTATTGCCCCCGGACTGAAAAAACCTTCAAGGAAAAACGCCAGGAGTGTAATACTACCCTGATAAAGCATCAGGGGGATAACGGAGAAAGCTACCCCGATCCCCAGCGTAGCAGCAAGAGGAACCGAAGCGATCCCATCTATAATGGCCTTGGTTAAAAGTATATGGCTATCACCGGTCAAACCATCGGCCAGGCTACCAATAATAGCCATTGGGCCGACGCAAAATAAAAGGGAGGCAGTGACAAAACCACGGCTTAAAGGAGAAGTGCCCATTTTGCTAAACCTGGCACCAAATCGGTTCAGGCGGCCTGTTAAATCCAGAGCTTCCCCAATTAAAACACCACCAATCAGGCTAATGAGAAGGAGAATTTCTTCCTGCCCCTCGAGCAAAAGAGTAATCCCCAGAAAAATAATAAAAAGCCCAACCACCTGTAATAGAATCTCGGAGAACCTTTCCGGCAAAAACTTTTTGAATCTTAAACCCAAAAGAACTCCAAAAATTACAAGTATAACATTATAAAAGGTTCCCCACCCTGGCATTTTACCCGCCCCTTAAAAAAACGCCATCGAAAAAATTGCGATGGCGTTAAAAGTCTATTGGCTCCCCGAGCAGGACTCGAACCTGCGACTCGGTGGTTAACAGCCACCTGCTCTACCTACTGAGCTATCGGGGATTATTGTTCCTTTAATATTATAACTACCTTAATGGTACCTGTCAATACCTATCCAATCAACATTCCCCACAATGCTTCCAGCAATTGATCCATATATTTTCCAGCCCTATAATCCCGATGCTCTTTTGGATCTTTTTTAATTTCCTGCAAGGAAGAGGGAACCTCTGATAAATAATCTGCGGTCTTTCCCTCGTCATCCAAAACCAGCAATAACGGAATCCGGGCCTTTCCATCAATGGAATGCTCAGAGAGAATTCCCAGCTGCCCCTCCCTTTTTAGTGCTCTGATTTCCAGTTCTGGAGCTAGCTCCTGGATGTATTTAAGAGCAGCCAGCATAACCAGGCAATCCGGACACCAGAATTCGGAAAAAAGCAAACATCTCCGGTACCTGGTTTTTGCTTCAGGAAGATTTTCTTTCCTGGCCCGTTCAGAAAGCCTATTAATTTTCTTGGAAATTCCTTCTTCTGCTCCCGCGGCATATTCAGCAAGAGGTTTTCCTTTTTCAAATAACTCTTCCACAAAACCACTCCTTAACTTGCAGGTTTTTAGTTCCATAAAAAGAATCTATAAAAAGTGATCAAAAACGTATATTGCTGCCCAAGGAGGCTTATTGATGATAATAAGAGAATTGAACCCCCGGGAAAGAGATCAGCCGGAAAAAATCAACTTTACCTGGAACCCACAGGACAGGTTTAAAATTAAATTAGAAAAAACACCCCAAAAAATGAGCCAGAAGTTTTTCGCCGATAACCTTGAGTTGCTGGCCCAGGACGCCGAGGAGAAAAGTATCCTGGCCAAAATTGGCCTGGGCAGCTCCGAATTCCGTCTAAAAGGAGAGACTCTACCGGCAGGTTATCTTTATAATCTACAGTTAAGGAGTCAAAGACCCAATGTCTTTTCCAAACTCTGGGCAACCATGTCAGTTCATGCCGAAGAGAGCAACCTCTCTTTTCTCTTTGGTTACTTCCCCCGCCAAACGGAGAGTTTCTCCTGGTTTGATGCTGGAATGAAACCAAGGTTTCTGGGAAATAAAGTCCTCTATTTATTACCATCCCACAAGCGCCTGGTTTCTTCTCAAAAAATCGGTCACTTTACACCCAAAAAACAGGGGACCAAAAAAGAACATACTGTAAATCAAGCACAATCCGGCGCCATTGACCTTTTTCCTGCTTCCCCTACTTCTTCCTTTTTAGAAAATTACCTGGGAGAAGTCCAGGGTCCTTCTCATGCCGCAAAAGTCTGGGATCCCAATATTGATTTTTCCTTTTCGCTTGATTATAGCGCGGATTTTTCCCAGACCTTTTCCTTTATTTTAAATAAAGATCTCCCTTTATTAAAAAGACCACGAGCAGGAAAACCCCTTAAGGGTTGGTTTGTTTATGAACTGGATGCAGTGAAAGAAGAAGAGGAGTTACTGGGGCTTTTAGAGGGAATTCGGCGCCAGGCTAGAAAACGGGGAATAGCTTTTATTGCTCCATGTTTTGATTCTCAACAAGAAGTTCCCTCAATTATTGAAAAAAATTCCTGGGGAAAATCAATTTACGATATCTGCTTTTTCCCGTTTACTAAAATTAAAACTCCAGAGAATCAAACCTATTTCCACCCGATATTTCTCTAGACCCTGTTTTCTTTCCCTGCTAATAATCTTTTAATATTTGGTTTGTGCTGGAAAATTATTCCTGCTGCAAGAATTACCGTGAAAATAAAATAGGGTAGTGGTGCAAAAATTCCCGCAAGAATTGGAAAAACCACTGCCGCCGAAATAGATCCCAGGGAAACATAGCGTGTCAGTTTAACAATAACAGCCCATATAATTACTACAAACAGTGATATCCAGGGCATCAGGACCAGGACTACTCCACCAGTTGTAGCCACTCCGCGGCCGCCTTTAAAACCCATAAAAACTGACCAGTTATGGCCTGCTACAGCAGCCATACCAACAACCAGGAAAAGAATCTCACTTTCCAATATCTGCACAGCAAGCAGGGTTGGCAAAACTCCTTTTAACACATCCAGAAGACCGGCGAGAGCTGCCCATTTAAAACCAAGAGCCCGGTAAACATTTGTTGCCCCAATATTTCCACTTCCAATTTTCCTCAGGTCCACTTTTTTGAGTTTACAGATTATATAGCCATTTGGTATTGATCCCAGTAGATAACTGCCAATTAAAAGCCCTAAAACAATGAAAGGCAATAGTCCTTACCTCCTCTCTTCCCCTTTTAGAAATTGCTGTTTAACCCCTTTTTTTCCATTTCCGCCCACGCCCGGTTGTGGATGAGAGGACGCATCCTGATATGTTCGGTAGAGGAAACTTTTGGATGAACCCTGTTAGTTAAAAGAACAACAAATTTCTTCTTCTCCAAATCTATCCAGAGAGAAGTCCCGGTAAAACCTGTATGCCCAATTGCCCTCTTGGAAAGTAAATCCCCGCCAGAAGAGTAAGGGCCTGGCAGGCACCACCCAGGGCTTCTCCTTTCCTGATCGGGAGGGGTCTGCAGGGTAAACATCATTTCTACTGTTGATGGGGCAAGTATTCCCTCCCCCTCGGCTAAAATCATCCGGGCAAAACGGGCAATATCTCCTGCAGGGCCAAAAAGCCCGGCATTTCCCGCAATACCCCCAAGAGAATAGGCATTTCCGTCATGGACCACTCCCCGCATTATTCCTTCCCGGGGCTGTGCTCCTTTTTTTTGTTCAAATTCATTTCCCAGTTCGGTTGCAGCAAAGGGGCCTTCTTCCGGGTTGAATTCAGTTTTTGCCATTCCCAGGGGGCCGAAAATTATTTCGTGGGCGTTTTCGGCCAGGGTTTTCCCCGTAATTTCCTCAATTATTTTCCCCAGGAGAATAAAGCCCATACAGCTATAGTTAACTACTTGTCCTGGTTCGTTTTCCAGTTCCAGTTCCCATAAATTTTCTAAAGGATCACAAATGTTAGTAAAAAGTTGGTGGGCGGGAAGACCGGAAGTATGGGTTAAAAGGTGCCTGATTGTTACTTCCTTGTGCCGAAATTCTTCCCGGAAACGGCCTGCAAAATCGTCCAGGCGTAACTCTCCCTGTTCGAGCAAAAATAAAGCAAGGGGAGTTGTAACAATAACCTTTGTCAGGGAAGCGAGATCAAATTTGGTTTCAGTAGACATCACTCGTTTTTCTGGTTCAATTTCTGCCCAACCCCGGGCAATTTGTATTAGATTGCTTTCCTGTGTTCCGGCAAGCAAAACCACCCCTGGAAAAGCATTGTTAGTTAGGCCCCGTTCCAATAATTCTTCCATGAAATACCTCCTGGTCAATTACCTATTGTTTACCTATCTTCCAAACATAACCGGTAAGTTCATACTTCCTATTACCTATTACTTCTTCTTTCTGATGCTTCCATTGCCCTCCGCAGGCCTCATAAAAACGACGGCTTTTCCCAGAAGCAAAGGTCCAGAGGTAAAAGGATTTTTTTTCCTGTTCGGCAAAAAAACTGCTGGCTTTATTGAGCAGGCTCTTCCCGATCCCTTGCCCCTGCCAGGAGGGAGCCACATATATTGAGTAAATTTCACCTTCATAGCCAAGCTCTTCATCCCGGGGCAAACCTCCGCTGGTAAAACCCACAAGACCTTTTTCGAAGGCTTCAGCAACGAAAATAAAATTCTGGGGTTCTTTTTTTGCAAATATTTTTTCCCAGGAATAGACAGCCTTTTCATAGGAAAGTTTTTTTAAAAACTCTTCTTCAACCAGCCCTCGATAAGAAAATTTCCAGCTATCAACGTGAACCCTGGAAATTTCCTTTGCATCCCCAGGTTTCCCCTCGCGAATCCTATACAAGCATCCCACCCCAAACTATTTAATCACCCCGAACTATAACTTAATTCGGGGCTTAACCTACAAAACCTTTTTCCCACTGCCCGAAAAACAAATAACCCCGTCTTTAAAAGAGACGGGGTTTGAAGAAAGTATCCGGCAGCGACCTACTCTCCCACAGGATTTCTCCCGCAGTACCATGGGCGCTGGAGGGCTTAACTGCTGTGTTCGAGATGGGAACAGGTGTGGCCCCT
>PWGV01000002.1 GCA_003554585.1 Halobacteroidaceae bacterium
TCCTCAAAAACAATCCGGTAACCGGATACTATGACATTCAACCCCAACCCCAGACTTTGTTGAAAAAGGCCTGGGGATTATTAAAAAACAATGGGATTACCTATAAATGCGAAGATCCTGCTATAAAAAAAACTCTCAGAAGTATCCTGGAAAAAAAAGAAATTAATTGCGTGATTTATGATCATCTAAGGACTACAGTATACTGGAAATTGATCAATACCTATAAAAAAAAGCCGCTGCTGCAGGTGTTAAACCAGCATAATGTAGAATGGGTGAATGCCAGAACTATTGGTCGAAGCCAGGAAAAAAAATGGCTTCAAGTTCTCTATTCTCTGGAAGCAAAGAGGATCCAGAAATACGAAAAAAAAACCATTGAAAAAGCAGATATTGTGCTTGCCATCTCTCAGGATGACAAAAACTATTTTAAGAAACTGACGTCCAACAGCATCCCGCTATTTGTCAACAGGCCTCATATTAGCTTTCCCCGTTTGAAATTTGCCGGAGATCTAAACCATTTTAGGAAAAGACTTCTTTTTGTTGGCAGTATGCGCTGGCAGCCAAATATAAACGGGGTAAAATGGTTTGTTGAGCAGGTTTTTTCCAAGCTAATTGAATTGGACAACGAATATCGTTTTTATATTGTGGGAAATCGGCCCACTCCATCTATAGAAAAAATGGCCAAAGAATTCTATCCTAACGTAATAATAACTGGAAGAGTTAAGAACCTCAAATATTTTTATCAGAAATGCGACCTTGCTGTTATTCCCTTGAAAGAAGGAACAGGAGCAAAAATAAAAGTACTGGAAAGCCTGGCCAGTGGGATCCCCACCTTGCTTTCCTCTTTTTGTGCAAAAGATTATCAACTCTCTGATGAAGCATTAATTTGTGATTCAGCAGACGATTATCTCCAGGGAATACTAAGGCTCCAGAAATGCCCCGAATTGCGTGAACAACTTTTACAACGGAGTACCACCTTCTACCAGAACTACATGACTTCTTCAAGAAACGAAGATTCTTTTCTTAAAATTTTTACTGAAAAAGAAAACCAGTTTACCCACCTATCTCAAGAGAACCCCTAAGAACAGAACAGATTTGGGTAGAGGGCAGGACATTATTCCAGTGCTGAAAAGCTCAAACAATTTTTATGGTACAAGAAAGAAAGGGGCCAGGAAAATGAAGGTACTGGTCAACCTTACCAATTTATTTAACGACCAGAATATTGATGGTATCGGTCAGTATGCTCTGAATCTGCTGCAGGGCATTCAGGACATTGGGGAAATCTCATCATTCCACCTGATTGTCACCGAAGGAAATTGTCATTTTATACATTCAATGGTGCCAGAGGCAAAAATGACTATAGTTCCCTTTTCCAAGTATGAACGCTTAATTAAATGGAAAAAGAATTCCCTGCGCTTTTTATACCTGGATCAGTTAAAAGTACCGAAAACAATTAAAAAACATAAAGAAAATATCTTGTTTCACCCCTATCCTGCCCTTTCAATTAATGTAAGTAGTGTTTTCCCCACTGTTGTAACCCTTCATGATCTGCTTTTTCACAATTTCCCCGCTGAAGTTTCACCTCTTAAAAAAATCTGGTGCACGCAAACCCATAATTCCATAATACATAAAACAAGCCATTTAATCGTTCCTTCCCGGTTTGTTAAAAATGATGTAATGAAGCATTATCAAGAAGTTGATGAAAAAAAAATTACTGTCATCCCTAACCCTGTTCGTGTCAATAGGGAAGCAACAACTCCTTTCACTGTTAATGAGCCCTTTATCCTCAGTGTAAACTCCCTGCGACTTCACAAAAACCTTAAAACCCTGATTGAAGCCTATGCAAAGATTGAAGATCAGATACCCCATCGCCTGGTCCTTACCGGATTTGCAGAAAAAATTGGGGAAAGCAGTATTACCAACTGTATTCGAGAGAATAATGTGAAAAAGATCCTATTGACGGGTTACATTGCCAGCCCGGAGAGGAACTTTCTCTATAAAAATGCATCTCTCTTTGTTTCTCCTTCTCTTCATGAAGGTTTTGGTATGACCCCGATAGAAGCAGCACTTTTTGAAGCACCTGTATTGACAACCAGAGAAACCAGCATTCCCGAAGCAACCCTTGATCTTCTTAACTATTACCAGCCTGCTGACGACCCTAATCGGCTGGCTGAAAAAATGCTTTCACTACTCAAATATCCACCTCCAGCAGAAAAATTGAAAGAAATTAAGGAAAAGTATTCTCAGAGCTATAATTATAAAAAAATAGCTCGTCAGTACTGCAATTTTTTCCAGAACGCTTTTTCTCAGATCAAAAATAGTTCTGATTTTGCTAAAGACTCTCCCAGGAGAAAACAACGAACTTGATAAAAAAGAAAAAAGGAGAATTTCCAAGCCATGGCCAGAATAAGCATAATAGTCCCGTGCTTCAATGTTAAGCGATATCTTCCCCAGTGCCTCGATTCAATTCTAAATCAGACCCTGAAAGATTTAGAAATTATTCTGATAAACGATGGTTCCACTGATTCCAGCGGGACAATAATTGATTCTTACGCCCATAGTGATCCCCGTATCATAGCCCTTCATCAGAAAAACAGTGGGGTTAGTGCTGCCAGAAACAAGGGGCTGGATCAGGCCTCAGCCCCTTACATCCTTTTCGTAGATTCCGATGACTGGATCGATCCAGAAATGGCTGAAGAACTTTATCATAAAGCAGAAGGTTCCTCTGCAGATCTGGTAGTCTGCGACTACTACCAGGAAACACCCGATTATTCTATTCCAGATTTCCTTGGTCTTCGTGCAGAAGAACTGATTCTTGAGGAGATAGGTCTCCCCAACTTTTACTTTCAATACATAACAAAAATAAGTCTTGATAGGTTTGCATGTAACAAACTTTATAAAAAGGAAATACTTTTGCAAAAAGGCCTGAGGTTTTCTTCCTCAATAACCTTCGCTGAAGATAACCTTTTCAATCTATGCTATTTTTTGCATACTCACAAAGTAGCCATCCTCAACAGATCTTTTTACCATTATCGACAAAGACAGGGGTCAATATTCCATTCTAAACAACTGGATAAAATAACCCCATTAGTAACTCTTGTAGAACTTTTTATGAATTATTCATGCCATCAGGACCAGGCCAAATCATTAAAGGGTGTTTTCCCACACCTGCTGCACCTTTTTTTGCACACAGCAATAAAAAATTGCTATGAAAACTCCGTTTCTCCAAGGATAATAAAAAAACAACTACATAAGGTTACAAGGGAAAAAACAGTCCTTACTTTAATGAAACAGCTGGCCCGGCTGCAATTGTTGAATTATAAGTTGCCCGGATGTCTTGAACGACAGAGTATCTGCAGGAGATTCAGAACCGGTCTCTTTGCTCTGCTTGTTTTAGCAAGGATGCATCGGACCCTTTTCTTTCTCTCCCGGTTATGGCTGCGCTACCGTAGATTTCAGAAGCCTGAAGACCAAAAACCAAAAAAACTTTTCCCGGCTAGCTGAAGGAGAAAAAGCAGGATTCTTTTTAAAAATTATTGAAAGGAGGTTCCGCCCAAAATGCCCAGAGTAAGTATTATAATTCCGTGCTACAATGTTGAGCGATACCTTCCCCAGTGCCTCGATTCAATTCTAAATCAGACCCTGAAAGATTTAGAAATTATTCTGATAAACGATGGTTCCACTGATTCCAGCGGGACAATAATTGATTGTTACGCCCATAGTGATCCCCGTATCATAGTCGTTCATCAGAAAAACAGGGGGTTGAGTGCTGCCAGAAATAGGGGACTGGAGCTGGCCTCAGCCCCTTACATCCTTTTCATAGATTCCGATGACTGGATCGATCCGGAAATGGCTGAAGAACTTTATCATAAAGCAGAAGGTACCTCTGCAGATCTGGTGGTTTGCAATTATCATGAAGAACAGGCGGATGGTAAAACTTCAGACCTCCTTAAACTTTGTGAAGAAGTACTATATTTTAAGGAAATAAATATCTATAAATACTATTTCCATTTACTATCAGAAGCGGGCCACGCTGGTTATGTCTGGAATAAGCTTTATAAAAAAGCAATAATTTTACAAAACGGCCTGTTTTTCTCCTCCTCAATGACCTCATCCGGTGAAGATGCTCTTTTCAATCTATGCTATTTTTTGCATGTTCGCAAAGTAGCCGTAATCAATAGCTCCTTATACCATTATCGAATTCGACATAATTCTAATATTCATTCTATCCAACCAGAAATTATTACAAATTATGTTAATTTAGTGGAAATTTTTATGGACTATTCACGTCATCAGGGCCAGGATCAATTATTAAAGGGCTTGTTCCCCCATTTGCTTTACCATTTTTTGTCTATGGGATTACAACACAACATTGAAAACCCAGTACCCACCAAAAACATTCGCCAGCAACTACATAAAGTGACGGGAAATAAACTGTTCTTCCCCCTAATGAAACAATTGTATTGTATGCAATTGCTGAATATTAAACTGCCGGGCGGGCCTGAACGGGAGAGCGTTAGTCGGAGATTGAGAACCAGCCTCTTTGCCTTTCTTGCTTTAGGAAGAATGCACCGGGTTCTAATATTCTTTTCCCGGTTTTGGTTGCGCTGCCGCCGTTTTCAGAAGTCTGAAAGACCACCGCCCAAAAAAGAATTACCTTTTTTTGAAAGAATTTAAATTCAGGGGTGTTGATGAAAAAAACTTTCTAAATTAACAACCTTCTCCCTGATTATCACCTGTAGCTGATAAATGTCCCCATAACTTCATCTTTTTTAATAATTATTCTCCTATCTGCCCTGCTCTGAAAAAAAACTTTAAGGATCACAAACCGGATTTAATGGGAATAATTTTTCAAACTTGTGCTGGTAGGGTTCCGGCATGGAAGTCCAAAGGAGTTTATGTCCAGGAAAAATTTGCCCTGCCCAGAAACAACCCTGCTTAGCAGAAAGGAGACTTCCAAAAAATGCCCAGGGTCAGCGTAATAATACCTTGTTACAATGTTGAGCAATACCTTCCTGAATGCCTCGATTCAATTCTAAATCAGACCCTGAAAGATTTAGAAATAATTCTTATAAACGACGGTTCCACTGATGGGAGCGGTCAAATAATTGATTCTTACGCCCAGGCTGATCCCCGTTTCATCATTGTTCATCAAAAAAACATGGGAGTTAGCGCTGCCAGAAACAAGGGACTTACGCTTGCTTCCGCCCCGTATATTCTTTTCATAGATTCAGATGATTGGATTGAGGCAGAAATGATTAAAGCCCTCTACCAAAAAGCGGAAAGGACCTCTGCAGATATTGTAGTCTGCAACTACCATGAAGAGCTTTTCGGCAAAACAAATACAGATGTTCTCAATCTTAACGAGGAAGAAATAATTCTTGAAGAAATAGGCCTTTCCCACTATTATTTCCAGCAATTAACCGACCAAAGCCATGGGGGTTATGTCTGGAATAAACTTTATAAAAGCAAAAAAATCTTCCAAAGCGGTCTGAACTTTTCCCCTTCAATAACTTCAGCTCAGGACATCCTCTTCAATCTATGTTTGTTTTTGCATGTCCGAAAAATAGCCGTTCTCAGCAAGTCATTTTACCATTATCGGCAGAGACAGGGTTCAAAGGTTAATACTATGCCTCCAGATATTATTATCCGGCGGGTAAATCTGGTAGAAATTCTTATAGAATATTCACGCCAGCAGGGCAAAGACCATTTTTTAATTGGTTTTTTTCCCCATTTACTATATCAATTTTTGTCTATGGAAATACAATATGCCATCGAAAATAATATTCAAACCAGCTTCATTCTAAGATTGCTGCAAAAGGCCACGGAGAAAAAAGAGTTTTTGCCCCTGATGAAACAACTGACCCAAATGCAACTGTTAAAAAAGCGCCTTCCGGGAGGGCCCAAAGGGATAAGTATCAGTCGGAGTTCACGAATCGGTCTTTTTGCCCTTCTTGCTTTAGGAAAAAAACACCGGGTCCTGATTTTCCTATCCCGGATGTGGTTGCGCTACCGCAGGTTTCAGAAACCTGAAAACCAAAAACCCAGAAACTTGTTTCCTTCTATCTAAGCCATTAAAGCCTATGTTTTCCATAACCAGCAAAAAAACCTCTCAGAAATTCAGTTTTAATGGAGAAAAACTAATTCATCTGGGAAAAATGGCGAGGGCTTTCTGAGGAATAAAGTTGAGTACTAATTACTCCCTAAAATTCGTTATAGGTTCTGCTCTTTTCCTGTTTTTACGATTTCCTTAGAAAAAAATTAAAATCCGGGAGAAGCCCTTACCACCAAAGGATTCGCCCACGTGGATCAGGATATTCTTGGCCCTCCACGAGCACTACGATGGAAGAGGCTACTCCCAGGGATTAAAAGGAAAAAACATTCTCCTCCTCTCTTTATAGTGGGGCAGGGTTAGAAAACCAGCAAAACAGGTAGCGTTTTTTTACCTGCCTTCTATCCTGTCCAGTTCTATCAGGGATCTTTCCAGGATATACTCTTGATCCTCCTGGCTTGCCGTGTCAAAAATAATTTCCTGCTCGATAAGCCCCTGGTAGGGGATTATAAGGGTTCGGGCCTCCTGGACCTGATCAGTAGGCATACCATCCCAGTATTGGACTATCTCCCGATCCTGACCCCTGAATTCCCAGGCCATTTCTCCCTTAATTTGCTTCTTTTGCCCGGCCTGCAGGGGTTCATCTATTATCGTTGGCGGCAGCAGAACTTCGTACCCTTCAACCCCCACTTCAATCGGGTATTCCTCGAGGAGGGTGAGAGCATACAGGTTATAAATCATATAGGAATTGTCCTCCCGGTGAATTGTTTCCACCCATTCCCGGCCATTGCTCACCTGCACTTGGATCTGATCATTCTTTTCTTCCAGAACCTCCACTTTTATTTCTCCCATGATTTCCGGTTCTTCTAAATGCTCATAGAAACAATAAAACTTATAGACAAAAAGTGTCCCTTCATTGTATCCCAGGTAATCAAACTCATCTTCGGTATCTGCAAATTTAGCCAGTACCTTTTGATCCTGATCCATAATAATTGAGGTTTGCGGTTCCTCCGGATCCTCCACATTTCCTACCCACTCTTTAAATTCCCAGCCTTCTTCGGCCTGGGCCTCCAGGT
The DNA here is from genome assembly GCA_003554585.1 of Halobacteroidaceae bacterium. Taxonomy (GTDB): domain Bacteria; phylum Bacillota; class Halanaerobiia; order B1SED10-174; family B1SED10-174; genus T1SED10-26. Next base: position 7,126 of record PWGV01000002.1, read on the forward strand.
CTATGATTTCCCCTTCAGCCACCTTCTGAGTCCCTTCCGGGGGATTTAGTTCCCCCTGCCCCCAGCTGTAAAGGGTAAGCTCTCGCTCCTCGGGGACAAACCAGTTGTCGCAACCCGCCAGAGAAAACATCAGAATTCCCGCCAGCAAGATCAGGCTCAGGGTTTTCATGGTTTATTCCCTCCCGTAAAATTTTCAGTGGTACCCTTCAGTACAGCCTGTCCTGTTCCTCCCCTGACTGCGGAAAAAATAACCTCCTTTTTTTTTCAGCCTGCCTCAAAAAAGCAAAACCCCTGCCGGAGCAGGGGTTAATTTTTTATTTATTCTTTTTTCCGACGCTGCAGTCTTTTTAGATTGGCAGGTTCCAGGCTGGCGACCTCGCCGTTGAAAAGCCCGGCCACCCCTTCTGCCCCTTCATGTTTTTCTCCGCAGAGGGGACAGATTTCTTCCTCACGGCGGGAAGAAGATTCGGGATAGGCGGCAATAACTCCTTCATAGTTGCGCAGAACCACATATTCCGGGGAATGGGACAGGAGGTACTGGGGATTAACCGGGATTTTTCCTCCCCCACCCGGGGCATCCACTACATAGGTGGGTACCGCAAAACCCGAGGTATGACCCCGCAGGCTCTCAATTATTTCCAGGCCCCGGGCTACCGGGGTTCGGAAATGATCAATCCCCCGGGAGATATCACACTGATAAATATAATAGGGTCGGACCCGGAGCTGTACCAGTTCGTGGACCAGTTCTTTCATCAACCGGGGGCAGTCGTTGACCCCCTTCAGCAGTACGCTCTGATTATTCAGGGGTATACCTGCATCAGCCAGACGATCACAGGCCGCCCTGCTTTCCGGAGTTATTTCCCGGGGATGATTAAAATGGGTACTGACCCACAGGGGATGATATTTTTTGAGCATAGCGCAGAGCTCGTCATCAATTCGCTGCGGCAGAACCACTGGAGCCCTGCTACCCAGGCGGATAATCTGAACATGGGGAATTTCCCGCAGGGCCTTAATTATTTTTTCCAGGTGCTGATTGGAAACCAGCAGGGCATCCCCCCCGGAAA
>PWGV01000142.1 GCA_003554585.1 Halobacteroidaceae bacterium
CGGTATAGAAAAGGATGCGTTCTGTAGTTGTAGTTTTTCCTGCATCAATATGGGCCATGATCCCGATATTGCGCAACTTTTTAAATTTTCCTGGGGACATGCCCAAAACCTCCTTTAATTCTTCCTACCAACGGTAATGCGCAAACAGCTTATTTGCTTCTGCCATCCTGTGTACGTCTTCTTTCTTTTTAACAGCAGTTCCCTCGCCACGGTAGGCATCAATTATTTCATTAGCAAGTCTGTCTTCCATTTTTCGTTCTCCCCTGTTGCGGGCGGCCTGGATAATCCAGCGAAGTCCCAGGGCAAATCGCCGATTGGGAGTAACCTCTACAGGAACCTGGTAGGTAGAACCACCAACCCGACGGGAACGAACTTCCAGGACCGGCATTGCGTTTTTGAGAGCAGTCTCAAAAACTTCGACCGGATCTTCCTGGGTTTTTTCTTCTATAATATTTAAAGCACCATAAAAAATCTTTTCTCCCAGCTGCTTTTTGCCATCCCACATTACATAATTAATTGCTCTGGAAATCAAATCATTGTTGAACAGGGGATCGGCTTCGCGCTCTCTTTTGGGAGCTCTTCCTTTTCTGGCCATAATTTCCCCCCCTTACTATTTTTTGGGTCTCTTCGTTCCGTACTTGGAACGACTGCGCCGTCTATCTTCGACTCCGGCGGTATCTAATGCTCCACGGACAATATGGTAACGGACTCCAGGAAGGTCCTTGACTCGACCTCCACGGACCAGAACTACCGAGTGCTCCTGCAGATTGTGTCCTTCTCCAGGAATATATGCGGTTACTTCATAGCCATTGGTCAAACGAACCCGAGCCACCTTGCGCAGAGCCGAGTTAGGCTTTTTCGGAGTTCCCGTGGAAACCCGAACACAAACCCCTCTCTTCTGAGGTGACCCCTGCAGGGCCGGTGCTTTTTCCTTTTTTCTTCCTGCTTTCCGTCCCTTGCGGATTAATTGGTTGATTGTGGGCAAAAATTCCACCTCCTTTGCAAAAAATTGACCCCCCCTGCAGGGCAAGAGGGGTCATAACAAGGGTCTTCCCTTTGCCTGGGGTTTTTAAGCCCATCTCCAAAGTCTATTTGGAGAATTCACTTGTATCAATCAAAGCGGCGGTTGCAGAACCTACATCAATTCCGCACGCTTCTCCGAGAGAAGTTTTCCTCTCTACCAGCTCAAGCGGAATTTTTTTCTGTTCCGAAGCTTCTTTGATCTGTTCTTTAATGTGCTGGTCGGCATCTTCAGCCAGGTAAACTTTTAAGGCCTGGCCGGCTTTTATCACCTTAAGGGTTTCCTTAAAGCCAACTACTCTTGTCTGTCTCTTTCTTAGCTGGCTCATCATCGTAACTCCCCCTTTTGAAACACCTTTTGTATTTTATCATTATTGATCTGCCATGTCAACTATCTCCGGCGGGTGTTTCTACTTCTTCTTCCTCAATTTCCTCAACTTTTTCTTTCAGTTCTTCTTCAGGAACAGAGAGCTCAATATCCCTGTAGCGGCGCATTCCCGTTCCAGCAGGGATTAACTGCCCGATAATAACGTTTTCTTTGAGACCTAACAGGGGATCGATTTTACCCTTCATTGCTGCTTCGGTAAGAACTCGAGTGGTTTCCTGGAAAGAAGCAGCAGAAAGGAAACTATTGGTAGCAAGAGATGCTTTAGTAATTCCTAGGAGCTCGGGGTCGGCTGTTGCCGGTTCCAGGTCTTCCTCCAGAACAGCTTTGTTTGCTTCTTCGAATTCAAAAATATCAACCAAGCTACCAGGCAAGAGATCAGTGTCTCCAGCTTTCTTGACTTTTACCTTGCGCAGCATCTGGCGAACTACAACTTCCACGTGTTTATCGTTAATTTCCACACCCTGCGAGCGGTAAACCCGTTGAACCTCTTCCAGGAGGTAGCGCTGGACGGCGCGAACACCTTTGATTTTCAAAATATCCTGGGGGTCAATTGGTCCGCTGGTAATTCTATCTCCTGCTTCAACGTACTGGTCATCTTCAACCCGAACCTGGGAACCATAGGGGATGGTGTAGGTTTTTTTGCGTCCATCATCGCTGGTAACGATAACCCTCTGGCTCGCTTTTTTCTTGAGTATCTTGACCTGTCCCGAAAGTTCGCTGATAATCGCCTGTCCCTTGGGAGTTCTTGCTTCAAAAAGTTCTTCAACCCGGGGCAGACCCTGGGTAATATCATCTCCAGCAACTCCCCCGGTGTGGAAAGTTCTCATGGTAAGCTGAGTACCGGGTTCACCTATTGACTGGGCGGCGATAATACCTATTGACTCTCCTACATCTACCGGACGTCCGGTTGCCAGGTTTCTACCATAACACTTGCGACAAACACCGAAGCGAGAACGACAGGTCAGAACAGACCTGATATAGACGCGTTCCACACCTTTTTCATTTATTTCGTGGGCTTTATCTTCTTCAATTAATTCGCCCGCGGAGGCAAGAATTTCTCCGGTTTGGGGATCCATTACATCCCGGGCAATAACCCTGCCCAGAACTCGGGCCCCGATATCTTCAATAACATCTTCTTCAGTGTCAATCGTTTCAGCCCAGATCCCTTCTTCAGTTCCACAATCTTCTTCCCGGACAATTACATCCTGGGAAACATCAACCAGGCGTCTGGTCAGGTAACCTGAGTCAGCAGTCCTTAAGGCGGTATCTGCAAGACCCTTCCTCGCACCGTGGGTGGAGATAAAATATTCAAGCACCGTCAGGCCTTCCCGGAAATTAGCCTTGATGGGAAGATCAATAATCTGTCCGGATGGGTCGGCCATTAGACCACGCATACCAGCAAGCTGAGCTGTCTGGGATTCATTACCCCTTGCACCTGATTTAGTAATCAGGTTAATGGAGTTAAACTCGCTCATTTCTTCGTTCATTGCTTTAGTCACATCTACCTTGGCCTTATTCCAGATATTAATTACTTTTTTGTACCTTTCATTCCTGGTAATAGAACCGCGGCGGTAGTGTTCTTCTGTTTGAGCAACTTCTTTATCAGCATGCTGGAGAATATCAGTTTTTGCCAGCGGGGTTTCCACATCGGTAATTCCAATGGTAATCCCGGAATTGGTTGCAAAAGAATAACCAAGTTTTTTAATTTTATCAAGGGTATCAGCAGTTTTTACGTTCCCGGATTTGCGGAAACAATCCCCGACCAAACTGCTCAGAGCTTTTTTGTCAAAAGTTTTGTTTACATAGGGCATTTCTTCGGGTAAAACGTCGTTAAAAATCACCCGGCCAGCCGTTGTTTCAATGATTTCACCTTTAACCCGGACTTTGATCAGGGCATGCAGGGAAATACTCCGGGCTTCATAAGCCCTAATTACTTCATTGGGGCCGGTAAAGGCCTTGCCTTCTCCTTTTGCTCCCTTGCGACCCATGGTCAGGTAATAGGCTCCGAGGACCATATCCTGGGTCGGAACAACAATTGCTCTTCCATTCTGAGGAGAAAGAAGGTTATAAGTTGACAGCATCAAGAGGCGGGCTTCAGCCTGGGCTTCGGCAGAAAGGGGTACGTGAACTGCCATCTGGTCACCGTCAAAGTCCGCATTGTAGGCGGTGCAGACCAGCGGGTGGATTTTGATAGCTTTTCCTTCCACCAGGACAGGCTCAAAAGCCTGAATTCCCAGGCGGTGCAGGGTAGGAGCCCGGTTCAATAACACGGGGTGTTCTTTGATAACATCTTCCAGGATACCCCACACATCTTCTTCAACCTTTTCAACCATTTTTTTTGCACTCTTGATATTATGGGCTTTACCTTCATCAACAAGGCGTTTCATCACAAACGGTTTGAAAAGCTCCAGGGCCATTTCCTTGGGCAAACCGCACTGGTGAAGCTCCAGTTCCGGGCCAACAACAATAACGCTTCGGCCCGAATAATCAACTCTTTTTCCTAGGAGATTCTGGCGGAAACGGCCTTGTTTTCCTTTAAGCATATCGCTCAGAGATTTTAAGGGCCGGTTGCCTGCACCCGTGACAGGCCGACCTCGTCGCCCGTTATCTATCAGGGCGTCAACGGCCTCCTGCAGCATTCTTTTTTCATTCCGAATGATAATTTCCGGGGCCTGTAAATCTAATAATCTTTTAAGCCGGTTATTGGGGTTAATTACCCGGCGGTACAAATCGTTGAGGTCGGAAGTTGCAAACCTTCCCCCATCAAGTTGAACCATGGGCCTTAAATCAGGAGGAATCACCGGAATAACATCGAGAACCAGCCATTCCGGCCGATTACCGGATTTACGAAGACCCTCCAGGACTTCCAGGCGGCGAACCGCTCGTTTTCTCCTCTGTCCTGCAGCTTCGCGGATTTCCCGACGCATCTCCTTAATTTCTCCCTCAATATCCATATTGCGGAGAATTTCTTTTATTGCTTCCGCTCCCATTCCAGCCCGAAAATCTTTGCCATACTTGTTTTCTGCTTCCCGGTATTCTCTTTCCGAGAGGAGCTGCTTTTCACTCAGAGGAGTTTCCCCGGGATCAATAACTATATAGGAAACGAAATAGATTACTTTTTCCAGAGCACGGGGGGACATGTCCAAAAGCAGACCCAGCCGGCTGGGAATTCCCTTGAAAAACCAGATGTGGGAACAGGGTGCTGCAAGTTCAATATGGCCCATTCTTTCACGGCGAACCTTGGACCTGGTTACCTCAACCCCGCACCGATCACAGACAACTCCCTTGTAACGCACTCTCTTGTATTTTCCGCAATGGCATTCCCAGTCTTTTTGTGGACCAAAAATTTTCTCGCAGAAAAGCCCTTCTTTTTCGGGTTTAAGAGTTCGGTAGTTAATGGTCTCCGGTTTCTTAACCTCACCGCTCGACCAGGCCCGGATCTGCTCCGGTGAAGCCAGGGCGATTTTCATTGAATCAAAATTATTAAAATCTAACACTTAACCCGCCCCCTTTTAATGGATCTCGGCTTGAGGAATTTAACTTTTCTCATCCTTTTCCTCCTGTTCTACCTCGGCACCCTCTAAACCTAAACGGTGGGCTGCATCATCCATATCTTCGTTTTCTATTTCGATATCCAGTTCTTTTTCCTCTTCGTTGAAGATACGGGCATCTAGGCCGATACTCTGCATCTCCTTGATCAAAACCTTGAAGGATTCCGGAATTCCCGGTTCGGGAACATTTTCCCCTTTGACAATAGCTTCATAGGTCTTTACCCGGCCAACAACATCGTCACTTTTTACCGTGAGCATTTCCTGCAGAGTATAAGCTGCACCGTAGCCTTCCAGAGCCCACACTTCCATCTCCCCAAATCTCTGCCCACCAAACTGGGCCTTTCCGCCCAGGGGCTGCTGAGTTACCAGGGAGTAGGGGCCAGTAGAACGGGCGTGGATTTTATCTTCTACCAGGTGGTGCAATTTCAGGATATACATTTGCCCTACAGCCACCCGGCGATCAAAGGGCTTACCTGTTCTTCCATCGTATAGAACAGTTTTTCCATCCCTTTCAAAACCGGCTTTTTCTAAAAGGTCCATAATTTCATCTTCTGTTGCCCCGTTAAATACGGGGGTTTCAACGTGAAGTCCCAAAGCCTTTGCTGCGAGTCCCAGGTGAGTTTCCAGAACCTGTCCCAGGTTCATCCGGGAAGGAACTCCCAGCGGATTCAAAACCAGATCAACAGGAGTCCCATCAGGCATAAAGGGCATATCTTCCTCGGGAAGAATCCTTGAAATCACACCTTTATTCCCGTGTCTACCTGCTATTTTATCTCCGACAGAAATTTTTCTCTTCTTGGCAATATATACCCGGACCAGCTCATTGACACCGGGTTTTAATTCATCGCCGTTTTCCCGGCTGAAAACTTTAACCTCGACCACAATCCCCGATTCTCCGTGAGGGACCTTGAGAGAGGTATCGCGGACCTCCCGAGCTTTTTCGCCAAATATCGCCCGGAGCAATCTTTCTTCAGCTGATAGCTCTGTTTCCCCCTTGGGGGTAACCTTGCCAACCAGAATATCTCCCGGTTTTACCTCGGCTCCAACCCGGATAATTCCCCGGTCATCCAGATCTTTCAGGGCATCCTCCCCGACGTTGGGGATATCCCGGGTAATCTCCTCGGGCCCCAGTTTAGTGTCTCTGGCTTCAGCTTCGTGTTCTTCTATATGAATTGAAGTAAAAGCGTCTTCTTTTACCAGTCTTTCACTAATCAGGACGGCATCCTCGTAATTGTAACCTTCCCAGGGTAAAAAGGCTATCAGGGTGTTGCGTCCGAGGGCCAGTTCGCCTCCCTCCATCGCTGGACCATCAGCGATAACCTGGCCTTCTTCAACTTCCTGTCCTCTTTTAACAATTGGTTTATGGTTGAAACAGCTGCCCTGGTTGGACCGCATAAATTTGCTCAGTTTATAAATTTTTTCCTGTCCATTTTTTTCTTCCATAGTTATTGTTTTGGCAGTGACCTTTTTTACCAATCCGGGAGCTTCGGCAATCAGGCAAACTCCGGAGTCTTTGGCGGAACGGTGTTCAATCCCCGTTCCCACCAGAGGTGCTTCAGCCTGGAGCAGAGGAACCGCCTGCCGCTGCATGTTTGCACCCATCAAAGCTCGCGGACCGTCGTCGTGTTCTAAAAATGGGATCAGTGAAGCAGCAACTCCAACGATTTGCTTGGGCGAAACGTCCATGTATTCAACTTTTTCTGGAACAACCTGCAAAACTTCGTCCTGATAACGACAGGAAACTTTTTGATGCAACAGGTTCCCTTCCTCATCAAAAGGCTCATTGGCCTGGGCCACAATATATTCATCTTCTTCATCGGCAGTCAGGTAAAAAATTTCTTTAGTTACCCGCCCGTCAACCACTTTTCTATAGGGTGTTTGGATAAAACCAAACTTGTTGGTCTGGGCGTAGGTGCAGAAATATCCGATAAGGCCGATATTTGGTCCTTCAGGAGTTTCAATGGGGCAGATCCGGCCGTAGTGAGAGTGGTGAACGTCGCGAACTTCAAAGCCGGCTCTTTCCCGGCTCAATCCTCCCGGTCCCAGAGCAGACAATCTCCTCTTATGGGTTAACTCTCCAATAGGGTTGGTCTGATCCATAAACTGGGAAAGTTGAGAGCTTCCAAAAAATTCTTTTATCGATGCCACAACAGGTCTGGTATTAATCAGAGCCTGTGGAGTTATAACATCAATATCCTGGATGGTCATTCTTTCCCTGACCACTCTCTCCATCCGGGAGAGTCCAATACGAAACTGATTTTGCAATAACTCGCCGACAGTTTTCAGGCGACGATTACCCAGATGGTCAATATCGTCAATCCGGTGTTTTTCTTTACCTAAAACCAGATTAATAAGGTAGAGAACTGTTCCAACAATATCTTCCTTGGTAAGACACCTGATATCTTCGGGAACATCCAGTTTCAATTTTTTATCCATCTTGTAGCGACCGACAGGTGCCAGGTCATATCTTTTCTCGTCAAAGAAAAGTGAATTAAGAAGGGTTTGAGCATTTTCTACCGAAGGAGGTTCTCCAGGACGCAACTTCTTGTACAGCTCAATAAGAGCCTCCTCTTGAGACTCGGTGTTATCTTTTTCGATTGTATTGTGAACCACTTCATGGTCACCTAAAAGGTCAACAATATCTTCATTGGTGCTGTAACCAAGAGCCCGGAACAAAACTGAAGCAGGTGTTTTTCTGGTTCGGTCAACCCTTACCGCTAAAACATCTTTTTTATCCAGTTCAAACTCAATCCAGGCTCCCCGGTTGGGAATAATCGAAGCAGTAAAGAGCTCTTTGCCTTCCTTGGTTCGATCCCGGTTAAAATATACCCCAGAAGAACGGACCAATTGGTTTACAACCACTCGCTCCGCTCCGTTGATAATAAAGGTACCTTTTTCCGTCATTAATGGGAACTCACCCATGAAAACGTCCTGCTCTTTAACCTCACCAGTTTCTTTGTTAATCAAGCGCACTCTAACCTTAAGGGGCGCACCGTAAGTTACATCACGATCTTTACATTCTTCAACAGAATATTTGGCTTCCCCCAGGCTATAATCGGTAAATTCTAAAACAAGGTTGTCTGAAAAATCTTGGATTGGAGATATCTCATCGAATATCTCCTTTAAGCCTTCTTCTAAAAACCACTGATAGGAATCAATCTGAGTTTTAATTAAAAAAGGAATTTCCATTTGCTCAGTGATTTTAGCGAAACTAAGGCGTTCTCTAA
>PWGV01000133.1 GCA_003554585.1 Halobacteroidaceae bacterium
CTTATCCCGAGTTTTATTTCCATATTCTACTTTAAATATAAGCTCCTTTAATGCAACTTCCTCCAGTATGCTTTGCATGCTTATATCCTCAGTTAAAACATCAGGGATGTTCGTGCTAATTTCCATAGAACCCTTTGACCCATCTGTCGGTTCATCAGAAAAAATATGGCATCCGTAAAAAGAAATCATTAAAACAAGGCTCAGGAACAAAACTAATAATCCTTTTTTCAATTTAATCCCCCCAGACCAAAATTTTTTAATCCCGCCCAATTTTATCTTGCGATTGAGGGATTTAACAAAATTTAAAAAAAATCTCTCAACTGTAAGAATGGTTTAGCTCTCTCAGAACATCATTATAACTTCTTCGAGGTCAAAAAAAGGGAGGCCAAAGAAACCCGTTCAAAAATGGCTTCCAGAATTTCCTTTAAGTTAGTTTAATTTATTCAAAGGGGGTTTCTCCCAAAGAACCGTTGTCGGTTCATTTTCTTCGGAAGGGAGATCTGTATTCTCACTGTCTGAGGAGAACACTTTCCCATTTGTGCGGGAAGGTTCGGCAGGCTTCTCCTGTAATTCTACTAATGATAATTATTATCTAACTAGGCCAACCAGGCCAGCTGGCATATCTGCTCCCTTCAGCTTCTATTTTGGGGCTCAACCCCTTTCAAGTCTGGCACCTCACTAACATTAACTCCTTGATGTTCCGAATTACTGCATTCCATCCTTGATATGTTTCTGCTGGTTTTATCCAGGTATCCCTTTGATCCACAACAGTTTTCCTCATTGCTTTTGTGTTTTTTTCCTCCAATCTCTATAGAAAACTCCTTTCAAGGGCAAGTATTTGAGAGTTTCCTTATTTCTTTCGTCAGTTATTTTAACTAACCTCCAAACAAGGGAAAGTCTTTTCTTCCGGTAATAAAAGGGTTAATCTTACTACAAATTGGAAGTGAATTAGGGAAAAACCCTGAGTTATGAGTTTATTTCAGTATTTTATTTTTCCAATATTTTAACAGAAAAATTGCAATAAACTATTTCCCAATCCTTTACTTTTAGGGAAAATTCCAAAGGAGGGCTTATTTCATTTTTTTGTAGAAAATAACTCTCTGTAATACTTTCCGGGAAGTTAATTCTAAAAAAACTGGGAAACATCTCTTTTCCCCTCGGGAGGAGGTTTTTTAAAAAGTGATGATAGTTTTTAAAGAAATAACAAGCCTGCTGGATTTATTAAGGTCGGCAATTATAGGAAAAGATGAAGTTTTGCTGACCAAAAATTGGCCTTGGTTAGTTATCGCCTGCTAAATTATCCTTCTTCTTATATCAGCCTGTTTCCTGAAGGTTTCTGGAACCGTTTCCAGGTGTTGCCAGAATGGGATCCCCATGTTCCCCCCACACTGTCCAGATGCTTCCAGAATTGGGGACCAGATGGCCCGGAATAGAAAAAACAACAAGCAGAAAAAATTGACTCAGGGGACTTGGTCCGGCCTGCACCCTGGTGGAGATCAGTTTGGTTTTTGATTCTGCCTCGCCGAAAAGGTGCCCGGTATAAAATCCATAATAATGTCCCTAACATATAATGAGTAAAAGATCTTTATCCCTGGATTTTCCCTGTAAAAAAGAAAAATCACCCTGATTAGAACCCTCTTTTCAGGGTCCCCCCAGGGCAACCTTTCTCCGGAACAACAGTGATTAGGGTTTCAAGAAGAAATGACCCAAGCCTTTTTCAATTATTTCGTCTTTGGTGGGAATTCCATTAACTATTACGGGTTTATCAAAGTGGAACTCGGTGAAAGTGTCAATGAGAACTTTAACTGTTGTTGTGTGCCGTCCGGTTCTTCTGTCTATGGGAAAGCCTTGACAATCGATATAGGGAACGCGAATTAGCCCTGCTTCGCCGGCCCGTTTAAAGAAATCATCCTTCCCGTAAACAACCAGTTCTGCATCTGTAGGCCCCCGTAGTGCATCCATCGCCGGGTTGGGAGACTCCAGAATAACGGCCAGGGCATCACTGTGGTCGCCGATTTCCCTGTGTGTTATCCCCCTCATACCTTCTGGCGAAGGTTCCAACCTGATTGGAACTCCCCAGTCCGCCCCAAGATCCATAATTGCAATCGATGCAACATCAATAACCCGGGGGTGGGCCATGATACAGTTGACAACAGGGTTAATGGGGCGTGCTTCATGAATATCGATTACAAGATCAACTTTCTCGTCCCAGATCAGATTCATGATTCCCCAGGCAATTTTTTCTGTCAGAAGCCCGTCCGGCCTTCCCGGAAAAACCCTGTTAAGATTTCGCACCTCCGGTCCCGAGAGGAGCATACCCGAGGGATGAGTATAAGCCTGGGGGTCGGGATACTGATGCAGAGGGCTTGAAAGGCGACTGCCATAACGGAAAACGCGTTCACCCCATTCGGTTTGAATGGCAAAATGCGGGGGGCTCGCCTGCATGGATTCAGTATGAGTATAGCCGCTCGCATTGGCATGAGGGATAACTATCATTCTACCGGTTTCCACCACAGCATTTTCGATCAGGACAACTGCAGCCAGGAGACCGGCGGGTTCATTAGGGTGGAGGCCACCCATCACAAGGACTGTTCCTCCTGGTTCTGCACCCTCCATGAAATAAATATCGGTATCACCAGGACTTTCTTCAAGCTCTTTAAAGTATTCAGCCAGACGACCCCTACCAGTAACACCAGGGCCTTCAACAATCGTACATACTTCGCGCATCGCTCTGAACTCGACTGTGGAAAGAATGATAACCAGAACCAAAACTGCCAGAATAATTGCAGAATAAAGGATATCCTTTTTATCATTCTGAGGTTGTTCTTTAGCCATGAAAGACTCACCTCCCATTATTTAATAAGCATAGCACGGAGAATAAAAGGCAAAGCGAGGATGGCCATGGTTAATTTCCGGTAAATACCCTTTTCCTCCAGAAGACACCGCAAAATCAAAAGAGCCATCAGGCCGTAGATTATTTGATAAATTAATATCATCTTTCTCCCCCCTTAGAAGAGTAATCGATAGAGCATTCTCAGGTCATTGGCAAAAATAATGGTCAGAATGCCAGCAAGGCAAACAAAAGCCCAGGGAAGGGCAGTTACTTTAAGGACCTTTCCATAAGCTTCCTCATAGCCCGAGGCCAGCAGACTGGCCCGACCAACAATTGCTGTTGGGGGGGTAAGCGAAGCTAAACAGCAGAGAATGGCCAGACCCGATATTCCAAAGATCAGGTCCTGGCCCAGGAGTGCCATCATAAATGGAATGGCAAAAATTGAAGCAACACCATAAGTCCCCATAACTCCACCCATAACTGGAATAAGAAGAGCGACGGCAATATAAAGAAAAACTATAGGGGCTGTTGTGGCTTCGATAACTATCCAGCCCCGGACACCGGTTGCTACCATAATTTGAACAACTGCTCCCACCGAGATAAATAGAGCTGCCACAGGTCCGGTTTTTTTAATGGTATTCTTACAAACCTCAATAAAATTAGGGCGTTTCTTGGGCAATATAAATGCAAGAATGGCACCTAAAACGAAAATAAGGGGAATTCCCGGGTCCAGCAATTCTGGCCACGCCCTCTGTAAAACCATTAATCCAACAACCACTAACAAGGGCAGATAGGCGCCCAGTTTGCCCAGATGAAATTCTCCGCTTGGAACTTTTTCCAGGATTTTCTCTGGGTCAATCTTTTTTTCTACTTCTTTCAGTCCATATACGAGAGAGCAGACCACAGCAAGAATTACTGTCCATATCATCAGAGGACCAAAAAAACCAGCATAGGGCATATTAAGCCCGGAAGATATAATCATTGCAGGGATATTAATTGGTGGAGCAACCAGGGCCAGAATTCCTCCCATGGCTACAAACCCCGCTACCCTGACCTTGGAGAGACCTATATATGACAAAATAGTAGCAACCAGCCCCCCAACCGCCATTACCGCAGCAGTTCCGGACCCCGCCAGCGCTCCTGGCAATATGATTACAAACATCAGGACTATCAGTAGCAAAGGGGGTACCCGGTAAAATATTTTTATTAAATCCCTTACAAGGGTATTGAGCCCTTTAGATTCCCTTTGAAAGGCAATAAAAATGGATGCAGTCAGCACAATTGCTACTATCCCAAAGAAACCGTACATCCCTTCAACAATATGCCTAATTGGTATGCCCAGGCCCCCTACTAAAGCTCCAACAAGGGCGGTTACAAGTAGGCAAAGAGCTGCTGGCATTTTCATTAGGAAATGCGCGATAAAAAATCCAGCCAGCATTGATAACAAAATAATAAAAGAAAAGAGTTCTTGTGACATCGTTTTTCACTCCTTTGTCCTGGGTTTAATATAGAACTGGGCCTTACGGCAAAAAAAGGCCCAGTTAATAAATATTGAAAACCCTGAGTGATGCTCCTCAGCGAACATCTTATTCTTCCAAAATCTGTGCATACATTTTTGCAAGGATGTCCTGTACATCTCTTACAGCATCAATGATGATCAGGGGAATTTCATTTTCTTTGGCCAGATCCGTAAACATTCCATCAAGGTCGCCTTCCTGCCACACAATGAGGAGGTCAACCCTCGATGCTGTGGCATCTATAGATCTCTGAGACAATTCTCCTCTGCGGCCCTCCCCCCCAATGTGGATACCCACGGATAGTATTTCGCCAGGGTATTCTTCTTTGAGCTCTTCTATCCTATCCAGAATTGCCCCAATTCGTTCAACTTCATCAAAGATATCTATTCCTGCTTCGCCCAGCCCTTTAGCGCTACCCCCAATGGCAAAGAGAAAGGTCTTAATCCCTTCAATATCTTCCACTTTAATAAGAGGAGAATGCTTGACTTCAACACCAAGCCGGGTGGAGAGGATTCTTACCATGTGATCATCAGGGCTCTGCCCGGCGGAGGTCACCAGTATAGGAGCATGAGCAAGGGGAATTTCAATTTCATTCGCCTCTCCTTGGATAACAAACCCCAGAGTAAAAACAATAGCCAGGCTCAAAAATACCGACAGAAGCCTCTTTTTATCCATTGTACCAGCCTCCCATAAAAATTTTTGTTGTTTTGGGGGAACGAAAGATTTATGATCATCCTGCTCCCCTTAAAGTTAAAAGCTGAAAAGCCAAACAAGCGGAGCATAGTAATCTCAGAAATCTTCAGGGATTGACAGCAAAGAAGTTTTCCTAATAAGCTCTGGATTCCCTTGCCCGGAAGCAAGACCTTTTTGGAATACAAAAAATAAAAAAAAGAAAAAGAGTTTAGCCCGGGGAAGACCGTTATTGATAGTTGCTTGCAGGCCCTGAGACCTGCAAGCAACCTGTTACCTCCACTGCCTGATTATCCTAATAACCCCAAACAGCACTTTCCCTACGAGGATCAGATGCACCGGTCATTATTCCTGTTCCTGGATCATAGGTTACAGCAGCCACAGTTCCAATACCTCCGGGAAGTGGTGTTCCAAAATACATGTCCTCATGGCCGTACTGTTCAATCAAGATCCGAACTGTATCTTCAGGCATATTGTATTCTGCGAGGGTACGGGTCCCATCCAGCATCCACCGGGCACGAGGAGATTCAATTGCTGATTGCATATCCATTTCAAAATCTATATATTTAGTAATAACCTGCGGAATTGTCTGCCAAATACCTGTTCCCCCTGGAGTGCTTACCACGAATCTTTCACCGGTTTCTTGATGGATACCAAGAACCATATGCATATTCCACCTGGTCCTTACACCTCCCTGCACTACGGCAGGGCTATCAGGATCAGTTTCCAACCATCGAACTGCATTGTTTAATGTGATCCCTGTTTCTCCGGCAGTTACTCCACTGCCCCAACCGGATCCCAAAGTCATTACCATTGTTACCATATTTCCATCTTTGTCAACTACACAAAGGGCTGTGGTGTTTTCCCCTAACTCGCCTCTTTTAATCCCAGCATCGTACCAATCGCTTGCTGCTATATATGGGTTTATCAGTTGTCTTCTTTCAGCAGCGTATTCTTTAGAAATCAAATGATCAAAAGGAACATCAAGTGTGTCTGGATCGCAAGCCCACTCTGCGCGGTCAGCGGCGGCAATTTTTATTGCTTCAAGCATCAGGTGCAGGTAACCAGGGCTATTTACCCCCAAACTTTTGATATCGTACCCTTCAAGCATTTGAAGAATTTGAGCAGTAGCAACTCCTCCACTGCTATTATATGGTACTGTAAAGAGGTCATAGTCCCTATAGGTGAATTCCAGAGGAGCCGGGGTATCCCACTCTACATAAAACTCTTCCAGATCTTCTATGGTCCATACACCACCAATTTCCTGCATAACCTCTACAATATGCTGTCCAATTTCGCCCCCGTAAAACACTTCAAGCCCTTCTTCAACCACTCGTCGATAGGTCTCTGCAAGATTGGGATTTCTTGCAAATTCCCCAACTTTTGGAGCTTCGGGGATACCTCCATACCAGGCATCCAGTCCATACTCTCCCCAGTCCATAGCTCTTCCTAACTGTGCTTCAAAGGCTCTTTGAAGGCTATTTGTAACGGGAAACCCTTCTTCTGCTAACTTAATGGAAGGCTCCATCAGTTCTGCAAAAGACATAGTGCCAAACCTATCAGCCAGTTCATGCCACCCCATTAAGCCCCCTGGAATAAGTGTTACCATAGGACCTCTGGGGGGAATCTCATATTCGTCTTCCCCAACCTTAAAGTGTTCTAAAGTCAGGTTTTTTGGGGTGCGAGCACTATAGTTTAGGTAATGGAGTTCTCCAGTCTCAGCTTCATAGTAAAAAGCAAAGCCATCTCCTCCCGCACCTGACATGGTCATTTCTACAGTTCCTATAGCCGCAGCAGTTGCCACAGCTGCATCAACCGCATTGCCTCCAGCTTCTAAAATATCAACCCCTACCTTAGTAGACATAAAATGGTTAGAGGAAACCATCCCAAAAGTACCTCTTAGTAAGGTTCGATATGATCCGGTTGCTAATGCTGTAGAAGTACTCATTGTAAAAACTAATAGGATAACTATTAAAAGGCTTATAAATCTGGACTTAAACATGAAACCACCCTCCTTTTGATTATTCTCAAAAATACCAATTGCAGCCATTTATCAACTCCCCTTTTTTCTTTCACCTCCTTCAAGACATTTACTTTCTCGGAGAGCACTGACCCGTTCTTCATGCAATTTCTCCACCAGGAGCTTTAATTTATCCAGCTTCTCTAAAAAACTAACCTCCAGCAAAATTTTTTGGCATTAACTTTATCCAAACCCCTGCAAAATGCAGAACCTTTAAATATCACCTTTTCTTGGATGGGATTTAAAGGCATAGATTAAGGGCCAGTAGTTTTTAGAATTCATTTATATTTCTGGTCAATTAAATTGTAATTGCAAAACGAGTTATATGGAATTAATCGCCCCAGCCAAAATTCTGAATTTTCAGTCTACTAAACGGTTTTCTTGAACAAAAAATATTGGCTCGTATAAAACCGAATTAATTTCTTTTCTTAATTTTAATTATACATCATAAATAAAATTTAATAAACATAATTTTTCAAATTTTCCGAAATTAAATTTGAGAATGCTTTATCATATCTGCCCTATGTCGGATCCACGTAATGATTTTGGGATTTTTTCAGGAGGCCCCATCTTCTTTCCAGGGTTTAAATCAGAATTTTACTTGCTTATAGCATGGTTTTCTTTTCCCCCCCAACCATCCTGAAGTTTCCATTTTCCCACCATCAAAAAACAGGAAACCCCTTAAAACCAGGAACTTCCTGCTTATGCCGTGGAAAAAACCTGTTCATTAATTGCCTTGACCTTCTATCGGTTAAATTGTCCCTCCTTTAACCTGATTATTATGCCTGTAAAACGCTGCTGTTCATCTTTCGGGCTTGAAAGAAGTTATAAAACCAGTTTAAATCTCCCGGTTATTCCCAATATTTGAGTTCAAAGGAAGGTATTGCTCCTGCTCCTTCTTCTCCAATTACCCCCAGGAACTCAATCTCCGGAATATGTTCATTTTCATACTTAATCCAGGTGGCTC
>PWGV01000132.1 GCA_003554585.1 Halobacteroidaceae bacterium
TCGAATCTGGGTGCCGCCTCCAATGTGCCGGGATGGCGGAATTGGCAGACGCATCGGACTTAAAATCCGGTGGGCATGACTTGCCCGTGCCGGTTCGAGCCCGGCTCCCGGCACCACTGAATATAAAGGTTCTCATAATTGAGAGCCTTTTTTCTTTTCAAGAATAAAAAAAGCCAGTTTTGAAACCGGCCTGTTAAGATTTTTTAGTTTTTTATCTTTAAAAAAAATTATAAATCAACGCCATCTTCAACATCCTCAAAATTGGGGTCAACAAAAACAATCCTGTGGTTCACTTCCAGGAATCGGTCCCCTTCAAGCAAAAAGTGACCGATTAAAAAATCCTGAAAAAACCAGGCCTGCCCCATATTCAGGTGCCTCATAGCAACCGCCCTTCCCCATTCCTCGGGCTCATCCTTATATAGCTCCACTCTCCAGTGCATTTGTTTATCGTGATAATTGCCGTAAGAAGCCACAAGGGCTTTTTCTATTTCCCGGTATCTATCCAGATAGAGGGAAGTCAGGCTCAGGTTTTTCTCAACAAGCTCAAAGGTTCCCTGGAACAAACCGTAGGAGTCGTCAAATTGATAAATAATTTTCACCTCATGGCCAAATTTAGTTCCGAGGTAAATCAACTTATTTTCTTTTTGTTCTACCAGTTCTGTAGTCTCATTATTTTCTTCCTGCTGATAAACCTGCTCCAGCATAACTCCCCACTCCATACCGCGGAAACCATTTCTGTTTTCTTCTGCAGATAAAGCAAAACCTATTAAAACTAATGCTCCCAGGACCAAAAATAGTATTCCCAGTTTTTTCACTATTTTCCCTCCCCTCTCAACTTTATTAGTTCTAATTTTCAGCTAATTCCCCTGCTTTTTTCCTTATAAATTCAACAAAAATTTAACCCCTTATATTCCTTTTAAATTAAAAGTTTAAAAACCCATAAAAAACAACCCTGTCCAAAATATCCATAACCGACAGGGTTGCCAATTGATTTTTAACAAATTGAATTCGTTAGTATTCCCGGTTTTTTTCTCCACCGGAATATATTTTTTTATAACTTTAAGAATTTTATCACCCAGGATGCCTTCCACTAACGGCAGAAATGTAATCTTCAACCCTGGCCAGTTGCACAGGTAGTTTCTTCAATGCTCCCTCCATTTCAACGACCTGATCTTTGCGGGCAATAGCGGACATCAACCCTGTAAAACTTTTTTGAACGGAATCAGTTGCTGTTTTTTTCTGATCTTCTAAACTTTCCCAGGGAATATTGGTTACCTTGAATTTTTCCTCCATTGCATTTTCAAATAATTTTATTACTTCATTAGAAGATAGGGCAGCAGGCCCTCCCAGGGGGAGAATTGAGTTATAGACAGAGGAATTTTCTACAGTTTTTACAGCGAATTTAGCAACATCCTTATAACCTGCCCTCCCGACAAATTATAACATGTTTGGTGGCTTGACTCCAAAGCACGAGTAGATATGCTGCTGCCTGGTCGTCACTTCACTGAAGTGAGCGCGCTTGCCGGGAAAATCGAATCTCTCAATCACATCCAGCTCATCCAGCAGCTTTTGCATCGTATAGTTTTTGTACAAATCATGGTCCTTCATGTTCTTATGAATATATGATATCAGCATGAGAGCTACAAACTGCACAAACAGCTTACCATCCAGGCTTTCATCTGAACTCACCAGTGGTCTGCGCATACTCAAGCGGTTTTTGATATTGCCAAAGAACTTCTCAATCAAATCCTTGTTGCGGTAAATAAACAGTGCTTCTGAAGGATCCTTTATGTCATTGGATAGCAAAACAAAGTAGCCAAATGTATTCATGTGCTCATGAATAGCTTCTTCATTGTACTGGATTTTTACACCACGAACCGGAGTTTTCTTGTGCACGAAAAACTTATCACACATTGCTTTTTGGGCTTCCGAACAGCTGTCTTCAACCAGACAAGCCTCAGCATCAGATAGGACTTTCAAGAAAGTAGTTTTCTCACTTTCTGCACGCTGGCCGTTGTAATACACATGAACATAGACTCTACGCTGTGATTTATTTATCATACAACCCTGCCCATCATACTCTTCATAAGGCCACTTCTCCATACTGCTTATCTGGTAAACATCCTGTATGGGAGCATAGTTAGAGAAATCCTTAATGGAGTCGCGCACCCGGTCAATATACTTGCTCACAAACTTCATGTTGCCTTTTCCAGCAATCAAAAACTTGTAATGGTGTTTATACAGATCATTGAGATTTTTGGCACTGAAAAATCCTCTGTCCATTACCAGCTTGATTTTCTTAAATTCCATGTAATCAAGGTCTTTAAGCAGCTTGCGCACCGTCCTAACATCGGTAATGTTGCCAGGCAGGCGGCGATAATATACAGGCATCATGGATTCCTGTCCAAACACCAGGGCTAGATTGATCTGCGGTAAGGGTTCTCCATCCTTGTTCTTGCCATATTTAACATGATTTATGAGTTCAGAGTAGGAGGAGATGCTGGTGGTGTCATAGGCAAGATGTTCTTTTTCTGTCCGTCGCGTTTTCTGTTTGATGAAAAACTTTATCCGAGCATCTTCCTTAATACTGGCGAAGAGTTCGCTGATGCGCTGGCTCGGTAAATCCAGACCATAAGGATGCCAGTGAGTGTGTGCCCATCTGGAGAAGCGATACATGGGACTATCGCTTTCCATTACCAGATAGCTGGCCAAAGACAATATTTTAAGGTAGTCATGGGGGAAAGAAGCTTTCAGATCCTTTTTGATACCAGTGATATCAGCAATGGCATCCAACAGACATGTTGCACCATAGTATGTTCTGGCTACTGATTGCTCAACCATAGAGGCGCCTCCTTGTTTCGCCTCTTCAAGTTTCATTTTTGCTGCATAGGTTTTATTGGGCACGAACTCACCTTTGGCATCCAGTTTACCAATATACACACGTTTATGGCGGGTCTGTTGTTTTTCCCTATCCCAGTAAGGATAGTCTTCGTACACATAAGTAGTACCTTTGATTTTTTGGGTCCGCTGTTTGATATTTTGGCTATTCATGTTATAAACTATAGCAGGTTATGGCGCAAATATCAAGCATAAAAGGGTCGAAACCCTCTTTATCTTCAAGGGTTACGGGAATTCATGGCGGGTAACGTGTTATAATTTTCGGGAGGGCAGGTTATAAGAAATCCACCTTACCTTATTATCCCCCAAGCCGAACACCTGGACCTGTTTTTGGGGGAAATCAAATCCAACTGCAGGGCTAAACCAGACCTCCATAAAATATACGGGTTGTAAAATAGTATATTTCATCCCGCTTTCCTGTATACTTGCTTCCACCTCTCTTTTTGCCTGTTCCAGGGGTATATCGGGAGAAAGTTCGGGAAAGGAAATAAAAATAAAGTGTTCTGCTCCCTGATTTTTTGCAACATCAACAAGCGATAACTGCCCGTCACGATCCACGGTCTGAATACTGTCTCCTTCCTGCCTGGATAGGGTGCAGGAAGCAGTTGAAATAACGGTCTGGCAACCCTTACAAGCACTTTGAAGAGACCCGGGGTCTTTTAGATCTCCATAAACCACTTCCGCGCCCATCTCCTTGAGACTTTTAACCTTTTCCGGATCAGACGTCTGCCGAACCAGGGCCTTAAATTCTTTCCCCTCTTCTGCCAAAAGCCGACAAATCTCACCTCCAACAAGCCCTGTTGAACCAGCAACAAGAATCATTGGACCTTCCTCCTTCTTTATTTTTTTCCAGATTGCAAAACCAAAAAAGAGCCCAAAAGCTGGGAACCATCACCCTCTAATTACCCGCTTTTTTTGTAATAAAAAATGCCCCTAACCCGGTATAAAAATTGTTTTTACAATAGGCCAGAGGCATTATGAAAGAAAAAAGAAGCCTTTTACAACAGATCCTTAATTTTTTTCTTATTAATCTAAATATTCTGTATTTTTTTCTTTTTCCTTCTAAAATAATTCTTTTTCCAAAAATACTCATTTAATTTGCCGACCATTTTCCCACTCTTATTTTTTGAAGACCCAAAAAACTGGTTTTAAGGGTTCCTGGGAAGTCGGAAAATACAACCTGCATTTAACTTTCCCGGTTTGCAACAGGGGCAATATAATTCTGTTTTGTTATTATCAGAACCTAACCACTTTCTTTAACCCCGGGACCAACCTTTAAAATCCTTTTTAATATAAGGCTAAATAATACGACTCCGATCATCACTGAAAAAAAGATGAAATAGGTTGCATAAGATAGATTCTCAAAGAAAAGAAAAAACCAAACGGACAGGATGTAAAAAACCTGGCCCAGTCGGACCCATTTTGGTTCCATAGATATCCCCAGGTCATCGTATAATCGCTCCCTGTCCTCCAGTGCCCAGAACAAACTTCCCCCAAAAAGAAGTAGCGCCAGGAGAATTAAAAAACAAACCCCGGGATTTAAGGTAAAAATATAACCCAGGGAAAAAAACCCAAAAAAGATGCTGCCCAGGAAAATAACCAGGGAAAAAAGAGCATATTTTGCTAAAAACGAGTTTTTCCCATAACGAAGAAAGGCAAAAATCAGGGCAATAGCAAAAAGCAAAATATAAACACTGTTGCTGCGGGAAAAAACGAGGAAAATCGTTACCGCGGTAACAACAAGTAAGTCAATGTACGAAGGGTTTTTCCCAGATATTTTTGAAATTAGCCGGTGCAGTAAAACCATCCAAAAAATAACTGCGAGTTCAATCCCACCCAAAAATGGTGCCCCCGAGAGGAAAAATCCCCCGGCCAGGAAAGCAGATAAATCATTGGCCGGATCCACTTCCCGGGCCAGAGCCCAGCACAAGAAAAACCCACCTGCTATCAATAAGCTTTTCCCAGGGTTGCCTGAAAATAACCAGAAAACCCCAAATATAATAACAGTTAAAATTGCCAGCCAGCGATTGGTCCTGTAAGCAAAATCAATTTTTCGTCCCAGAGAAAATCCCAGAATAGACTCCCCCTTTTCATTTTATTTTTAAAAAAAACCCATTCCCTGGAGGGAAAAACTTAGATTTAAAACCTTTGATGCCATTTTAATATTTAGAGCTCATCTATGCACTTATTTTACTTCGCTATTACATTAGAGTCAAACTCTTTATTTTTTCCATATTATTCCTCAATCAACCTTCACTTCCCAGGGAAAAAGCTTTTGGGTAATTTATTGACATTATAAATTGCTTTAGCCCGGAGATAAAACATAACTCCAAATCACTATATTTAAAAACTAGATAAAACAATAAACCCTTCCTCTCCACTCCTGGAAAGGAAGGGTTTGTTTTTTCTCAAACCGAAACCTTTTTTCCCTTTAAATTTATAAAATGATCCCACTTTTTCTGATCGAGAGGACGGTCAAAGCTTCGGAAACCAGCCAGTTCAAAGCCGTGCTTTTTCGCTTTTTCCTGGACAAAATTCATGTCTCGCAGATTTAAATCCGTTCCCAGACTCATATTACGATATTCTTTTTCCAGGGCCATAATAAAGGTTTCCGACATGCAGGCATAAGCAAGGCCCTGCTCAAAACCAAAACTCCATCCCCAGTCAGGTTCCCCGGGGACCTTTATTACCCCGCCATCAATCACCAGGACATCCTGCCTGGTTTTTTCAACTTCCCGGCTAACATTCGGCGGTCGGGATAGGTCGAGGACAACGGCTCCTTCTTTCAACATGTCTGCTGTAATAAATTCCCCGAGGGAACTGGTAGCGATTACAGCAACATCCGAATCCGGGAGACAATCAGGACATGAAGAAGAGAGCCGGATCGGGGTTTTTCTTCCTTTGTGAACGTCTTCAGCCCACTGCAAAAACCGGGAAAGAGGTTCAGAAGAGCGGGGAAAGTTACTTTGCTGCAATAGCCAATGCCCGATGGAACCAACCGGGAATTTTTCTCCTTTTTCCAGCCTTTTGGCCAGGTGTTTATAAATTCGGGCGCAACCCTTCAACAACCTTTTGTAGGCCTTTTCTGGATGACGGGGGTTACCGATCAAATTCAATCCGCCCACTCTACCTGCTAGAAGCAGAGAGGCAGCACCCCCGATTGCTCCGGTTGCCCCAACAACACTGACCCTGGACCTGGCCAGAGGAAGGTTTGCTTTTTCGGATACTTTTTCAACAGCATTTAC
This sequence comes from Halobacteroidaceae bacterium, assembly GCA_003554585.1. Classification (GTDB taxonomy): domain Bacteria; phylum Bacillota; class Halanaerobiia; order B1SED10-174; family B1SED10-174; genus T1SED10-26. The sequence continues at coordinate 6,144 of PWGV01000132.1, forward strand.
TGCTGAAACAACCGTATAACTATTCCCAGTTGTTATGGGAACTCCTTCTTTTCTGAGGTGCAAACCACCCCTGCTTACAACAGAAGTATACGCCCCCAAGCCCACGAGTTTTGCTCCTCTTTCTCGGGCCATGGCGACAGCCTTACGAACCTCTTCCAGAGCTTCTTCACCGGGCATTTCCATTAGTTCTTCAGCAGTGCGGGGGACAATTATAAAGTCGCCTCGGGCTGTGTTCCCCGCAGTAGATTCAATCCGGGCTTCCGAAACCAGAAAAGGTTCGACCAGGTCGTTCCACCTTCGGGTTAATTCTTTTATATCTTCATCCTCCAGCCCTAACAGGCTACGGTCAAAATCCCTGTAATTCTCAATATCCAGGGGATGGGCAACAAAGGCCCAGCGTCCCTCATCGGGTTCTGCGGGCAGAGGCTTACGAATCGGTTTTGCTTTAATTGCCTTGGAGGGATCTGGCTGATTAATCGTGAGGTGTTTGAGTACAGCTGCAGTATTTCCCCTATCCAGGCGGCCTGCCATCTTTTTGATACCTTCGAGAACAAAATCAATTTCTTCATCAGTTACCGAGAGAGGCGGTTCAATCCTGATTACAGTATCCCCGTTCAAAGTTGGCGCTGCTCTTATTTTTTCCTGGCATAACAGGTGGCTGGAAAGAACCGGAGTAATCATATCCTGGTCTCCCATTATCCCGAGGAGAGTCTCCGGGAGATTATAGCGGGAGACCTGAAAGTCAATTCCCAGCAAAAAACCTCTTCCCCGGATTTCTCTAATAACCCGGGGGTATTGTTCTTTGATTTCCTGTAATCCCACTTTTAAGCGGGAACCCTTCTTCTGGACTTCGCGCATTATCTGGCCATCGTTCTCAGTAAGAATATCGAGGACAGCCAATCCCACCCGGGCTCCCAGAGTATTTCCCGCAAAAGTCGAAGAATGCTTGTTGCCAAAATCATCAGTGAACGCATCTCTGGTTGCAAGGACTGCTCCAATGGGGAAAAGCCCTCCCCCCAGTGCCTTGGCAATGGTAATAATATCGGGGAAAACCCCTTCTTCAGGAGATAAAAATAGGTGTCCCGTCCGACCAAGCCCGGTCTGGATTTCATCAAGAATTAATAAAGCTCCATACTCCTCGCAGATTTTTTTAGCCTCTTTTAAATACCCTGTGGGTGGCTCCACGATGCCCCCTTCTCCCTGGATTGGTTCCAGAACAAGGGCTGCAATTTGTCCCCCTTTTTCCTTAAATACCTTTCTCAACTCTTCAATATCTCCAAAAGGAACAAAACCAAACCCTTCTACCGGCGCGAAAAAAGGAGTTTGATAAGCATTCCGGCCAGTTGCGGATAGAGAACCCAGGGTTTTTCCATGAAACCCACCCTTTGTAGCCAAAATTCCTTTCCTTTTAGTCCGGGAACGAGCCATTTTAATTGCCGCTTCAACGGCTTCTGTTCCACTATTGGTAAATGTTACATTCTCAATTCCCCGAGGAGCAAGTTCAACCAGGCGTTGGGCAAGCTCCCCGGCAGCACCTAAAAAAGATGGTTGAACAAGACTTGGCTCCTCGTTCTTTTCGACTTCCCTTAAAGCTTCCCAGATCCGTTTCGGATTGTACCCAAAAGGAAGAGCACCATAAGAGGCTACCATATCCAGGTACCTGTTGCCTTCCTTATCATAAAGCCAGCTTCCCTCACCCCGGACAAAAGTTTTATCCATATTCAACGATTGCAGCAAACTTCCCAGGGCGGGGTTGACATGTTTAATAAATGGGTGCACAGTTTCACCTCCAAAAGGAATATGTGCACAAATGGTGCACACCCTCATATCAAATGATACTAAAAAACAAGAAAAAAAACAAGGCTAGAAA
>PWGV01000113.1 GCA_003554585.1 Halobacteroidaceae bacterium
AAAAGGACTTAAAAAAGAGGGCAACCTCATCGGTAATTAAAAAATTTCGGGCCAACAACTCCCGCAGGCGGGCATCTTGTGTATCCTTAAGTTGAATTACCGTTTTAACCTCTGGAATTTCTATTAAATCACCGATCTTCTTCATCATTGCCCTCTTCCTCCTCTTTGCTGAGCTTGCGAATTACTCCCCATAATTTTTTCTGGGAGGGATCCTTTTGAATAATTTGCTTAAAAAATTCAATTCCCCTTTCAATTTCCCCTGTTTTTTTGTAAGCTGCAAGCAGAGCGGAACGAGTGTAGAAATCTTCCGGGTCGGATTTAAAGGCTTCTTCGAGGTAAAACAATGCTTCAGCTTCCCTGCCGCCCCTGTACAAACAAAAACCGGCCTGTTTGAGCACAAAAGGATCTCCCGGCTCAATTTCCAAAGCTTTCTTGTATTGTTCTATGGCCTCGTCGTACTTTTTTTGCCCCTCCAGTTCTTTTCCTAAAAGATTGCATAGGTGGAACTTTTTCTCTCCCTGGGAAAACTTGATCAGGTTGGATAATTCTTTCACCCGGGTTTCAGGAGGTTTTCCTTTTAATTTAAGTTTTATATTTTCCTTGTAGGCGAAATGATCTTCTGCACCTTCTTGCTCCAGGTATTCTCCATAGTCCTTGCGGGCCTGGTCCTCTTTTCCCATCTTCTCATATGTTTGGGCCCGCAGTTTTTTTATATAATTATCATCCGGGTTTTTTTCCAAAAAGCGCTGGCATATGCTGAGGGCTTCGGAAAACTTTTCCAGCCGGTGGTAGGTTTTTACAAGTTTCCCTGCCAGAAAACCTTCTTCTCGCTGGGCCAGGGCGTTTTCAAAAAATTCAAGGGCCTGCTGGTAATCCCTTCGGTAATAAAAAACATCGCCTTTAACTGTAAGGGCCCGAAAATCCCCCGGATCGCGATCCAGGATTTCGTCAGCAAGGCTTTCTGCTTTGTTGGGATCATTCTGCCTGAGGTACAGATCAGCAAGACTCGCCTGCAAAAAATTATTGCCCGGGTATTCTTCCAGGCTCCTTTCCAGAATTTCCAGTGCGCGGGAAAATTTCTTCTCCCTTTTTAAATCCCGAACCTGGTCTATTACTTTTTTTACCCTCAAAAAATCACGGGAGCTCATTTAAACCTCCCTCTTTCTATTCAGGAATTTCCTTAAAAGGATCATTCTTCGTTTTCGGAAAAAAATCCACAATTCGTTTCATGTTTCTTGATATTGAACCTTCAGAAACCTCATATTTTTCAGCCATTTCTCTCTGACTAACTTCCAGCTGGCCAATCATGCTTATTAAATATTCAAGAGAAGCAGCCCATGTTCCCGCTTTCCGAATTCGGGGGTTTTCGACCTCGCAAATATTTTTCCAAAAGGTTACGGCCAATTCCAGGTCCAGTGGGTATAAATTTTCCGGGATTCTTTTTTCCATCAGCTCCGCTTCTTTTTTGTGGGCGGGTTGGGGCCAATCCAATTTTCTGCTCAAGGGTATTTCTTTATCTAAGTCCAGGCCCAGAAGTTCTCTGATGCCATTCCATTCAGGTCCCCCCTTTTTTATGCCAGCCCCATCGATAAAATCTTCGAGAAACTTTTCAATTTTTCCCCTGCCTTCATTTTCAAAGCTCACTTCCCGTAAACTTTTTCCGTCCAGAACGGGGAGATCGAGAGCAAGCCTTAATTCCGGGGGAGGCAGTGGATAAGTCTTTTCTTCTTCATATTCTTCTTCTTCCTCCTCAGCCAAGTCATCCTGCAGGGCCAGCGAGGAAATAACCTCCAGAAGGAAAGAAGGCACCGCCTGGAAAAACTCTTCCCAAGTTTTGTCCTGATGCTCCAGGGGGTAATATTTATTGTAATAATCTTTCAGGATAAACTTAAAATGACCCATTGCATCTTCAGGAATTGGGTAAAGAGCAAAGAAATAATTAAAATTTTGGCCAAGAGGCAGTGGGCGGAAAATTAAAATATCTCCTTCGCCCAATATTTCTGAAGGATCGTCGATTTCCAGGAAAATACTCCCTCCCGAAAAAACCTTTTCCAGGAAAACCCCCTTTTGGTCAAGTCTTTCCACCTGGAAAAAAGTGGTATAGTAATCAGGCCACTTAGCAACCTCTTCCGGAAGCTTTTCCCCTTCTACAGCGAGAAATTTTTCGAAAAGGGTTTTTTCTCCCATTGGGCGATAATCAAAAATTACCCATTCCACCAGGAAAGCCCTCAAAATTGAAAGCTCGGTATTGTCTTCCTCATCAGGAATAGGAGGAATAGGGGCATTTTTAAATCCTTTTTCCAAATGTTCGCTTTCTCTCCGCAAATAATAATCAAACTTTTTTTTAATCTGGTCTATATCAGGAAGAATCATCTTCCCCCCTGAAACAAACACATTTCTCTCCAAACAGCATTTTTTGAATTTCTTCCCGCTGCCACAGGGACAGAGCTCATTTCTTTTTGGTTTGGGCACAAAAAGTTCTCTCCTTTTTCAGTGTTATATTTTTTCTTTCTTTTTCATCCTCGAAATACCCTGCAAAAACTAGCAAAAACCGATGTTTTATCTTTTAACTTCAATTATTTAAGCATTTATTTTTGAGTTTTTGAATAAATTTCATTCTACCAGGCCTGAAAGCCCTAGCAAATTTTCTGGGAAACCCGGCCCGCTAAAAAATAGCAAAAGAGAAAAAAGGTTTTTTAACTTATTATTTTTATTAGACCAGGAGGTCGGGTATTTCGATTTATTAAATCTATTAAATTAAAGGGAGTTTCGCTGGGTACTAAGTTTTTTTCAACCATCCGGAAATTTTATTTTCACTGACGGCCAGTTTTTTTATTCTTGAAGTTTTTTTAACCTTTTTTCTTTTGAAACTTTTGAGTCATTCTTGACCCGTTAAAAATTACACTATTAAAAAAAGCTGCCCCAAACCCCCTGGTTTTTCCTCGCCTAATATTAATATTCAATGCTAAACATTTTCCCCTTTTTCCCCTTGGAATTTTTTCCTTTTATCTTGGGGCTTCCTTTGCTTTTTTCCACCTCTGTATTTCGCACAAACAACCCTATTTTGAAAAATTTCTCTTGGAATTAAACAAGTAATTTATTCCTAATTTCTTAGTTTTTTTAGCTATTTTTATTGGTAACTTAGCTAATTTTTTGTTATAATAGTACCAAATTATTAGTCAGGAGGGATTAAGATGCGAGTTAAAGCAACTGATCTGCAAAATTCCTTCGGTAAATACCTGGCCCTGGTAGAAAAAGAAGATATCATTATTACTAAAAACGGAAAAAGTGTGGCCAAACTAATTCCCTATAAAGACCCCTATGATTACATCCTTCGGGAACAAAAAGAACAATATAATCCCCAAAAGCGAGCAACTTATGAAGAATATAAAGCCCTTGTTGAAAAAAATGAAAAAAATTACGAGTTGATTGATGGAGAGATTTTTCTATTGAGTTCTCCTGGTTATTATCATCAGGTTGTAGTGAATGAAATTGCCGGTCAATTCTATAATTTCTTCAAAAATAGAAGTTGCAGTTCTTTAACCTCCCCACTCGATGTAAAACTTTCGGGTTATGCTATAAAGTTTGAGGAAGATCCCAATGTGGTCCAACCTGATATCATGGTTATCTGTGATGAAGAAAATATTAGTGAAAATAATGAATATGAAGGAACCCCCAGTTTAATAGTTGAAGTCCTGTCCCCTTCAACAAAAAGAAAAGATCAGGTTCTTAAATTAAACCTGTACATGAAAAGCGGAGTTCAAGAATATTGGATTGTGGACCTGGAAAAAAAAATTATTTTCCAGTATTGTTTTAACCAGGAAAGAAATTTAGAAGATACTGAAATAGTTAGCGAAGATGAAACACTTTCTTCCCCAACTTTTCCCGACCTGGAAATTTCCACTGGGGAAGTTTTCTCTCAGGTCCGAAAGATTTAGCTTAATTGTTCTAAAAAAGAAATATTAACTGGTAAAGCTCCCGGGGAATTTATTCTGCCCGGGAGCTTTTTATTCCTAAAACCATACCTCGCAAAAAGTTGGAGAAAATATTAATTTTTTTGGATATAAGATCCAATGATGGTTAAAAAAGGGATCATCCCCTGAAACCAAAAAATTATTCAACCCCGTATTCTCTGCCAAGTTTACTGTTAACAATGCTGCGGAGAACATTGGCTGCACAACGGCGTATATCTTCTTCATTAACAATCCCTTTTTTCAGGTCAGCAAGTATTTCTTTTTTATAATACCTCCCACCCGGCATAATAAGGTCATTTCCCGCCTTCATGCACAACCCATTGCTGGCCAATCCTTTCCCCGTAGCAAACCAGTCAGTCATTACCACCCCGTCAAACCCCCACTCATTGCGCAGAACTTTAGTACAGAGATCGTGGCTATTAGCAGTATAGGTGCCATTTACCCGATTATAACTGGTCATAACTCCTTTTACGCCACCTTCTTTTACTGCAATCTCAAAGCCTCGCAGATAAATTTCTCGCAGGGCCCGCTCATTCACATTACTGGACACCTTACTGCGATTGTCCTCTTGATTATTGGCAACAAAATGTTTTATCGTTGCATAAGTTCCTTCAATACTCTGCACTCCCCTTGTAATAGCGGCTCCCATTTTACCGGAAAGAAATGGATCTTCACTGAAATATTCAAAATTCCTTCCACAGAGAGGGTTACGGTGGATGTTTAATCCGGGTGCCAGCCAGTAGGTAACCCCATACTCAGCCATTTCTTTACCGATGGCCTCTCCAATCTCCTCCAGTAATTCAGTATTCCAGCTTTGCGCAAGTGCCACTTCAACGGGAAAAGCAGTTGTAAACTGGAAAACCAGGTTGTTTTTCTCCCGGTTTCCAAAAATAAATTTCTTTACTATCCCGGGGATAAATTTCATGAATTCAATCATGGGTTCCACCATTTTTACAGTCCCTCTTTTTGTAACCGCGGATACCCGAGATAGGCGCAACCCAGCAGGGCCATCAGCCAGGGTAATGTTAATTATTCCCTTTTCCACCAGCCGGGATGTAGTGTTCCCCACGGCCCCGGGACAGGTAAAAAAGTTTTTGCCAAAAAAAGTGCTCCCCATGCCAGCGCCGACAACAAGCTCAACCATTTCTTTTATGCTCAGCCTTTGCATTAAGTTATCTACTTTTTGATCTCTGTAAACCGGGGGTTCTTTGTATTCTGTAGCCTGAGTTTCAAAATCGGATGCCTTTATTGCAACCTCTGGGACCCCGGCTAAATCTTCTTGATAATCCACTTTTCCTGGTTTGATCTCTTCCAAATCCGTTTCCAGTTTGCAAATATTCCGATGCCGGGAAATAATTGTCTCCCGATCAAGGATCAGAATTGCGCAGGGAAACGTATTACGAGAAGAATTACCCAGGCGGAGAATATATTCCCCGGGTTCCAGGATAAAACTGGCCCTTTTTGCATCATAACCGGCCAGATCTGACATATCAAAATCAAGTGTTAGTTCCTGAGTTTCCCCCGGGGACAGTGTTTTGGTTTTTCGAAAGGCAGCCAGTTGCTGATATTCACCGACCAGTTTTTTCTGCGGACAACTGGCATAAAGCTGAACCACCTCTTTCCCCGGGAAATTATCCCCGGTATTTTTTACTTTAACCTTAATTCTGATGCTGGTTTTTTCTACCTCTGCCTCCAGAAAGCTAATGGCAAACTGGGTATAGCTGAGCCCATAACCAAATTCATACTTTGGCTCTACATTAAAGGTATCAAAATACCTGTATCCAACATATATTCCTTCTTTATAGTATTCGTTTTCCAGGTTCCCGTTTAAATAACTGAATTCCGGGGCAAAAGGCACATCTTCATAATCCCTGGGCCAGGTATCCACAAGCTTCCCGGAAGGAGTTACCCTCCCGGAGATAATATCGGCAAAGGCTTTTCCTCCCTGGCTTCCCTGCTGGCCAAAAAAGATTAAGGCATTAATACCAAGGATTTCCTCCATAAAACTCAGATCAAAAACAGAACCAACATTTATTACTACTATGGTCTTTCTGTAGGCTTCTGCGCATTTCTTAATATTCTTTTTTTCCAGTTCGGATAAATAATAGCCGGTATGATCGAGTTTGCGATCTGCTCCCTCCCCTGACTGCCGAGCAACAACATAAATACAGGTATCAGTTCCACTTGCATTTATTTCCGCATCGGTAATCTCGCGCCCCTCGGGATACTGGAAGGGGTCACTCATTAAATTAATGATATCCAGTTTAAGTATTTTTTTTCTTGCCCTTGCGGCATATTTCCCCTCTTCCTCTTTAAATAAGCGGGAAAAATCCTTAATCCAGTTCAGGGTTGAAATGGTAAAACCCGCTTCCTTTAAACCTTCAAGAATACTGATGCTTTTCCGTTCATTTACCTCCCCGGAACCTGTTCCACCTTTAATTGTTTTTTCAGCACCCGAACCGTAAAGGGCAATTTTCCCAGGATTCACAGGCAAAACACCATCATTTTCCAGGAGCACAATTCCTTCCAGGGCTGCCCGATAGGCAATTTCTTTATGTCTTCTCTCTCTTTCACTCTCTTTATTATCATATTTTGCTTTTGTTCTCAGACTTCTTTTTTTAAACATATCTTTATATCACTCCCCCTCTGCAGACCCCCAAAAACTGTAGCCGGATTTCCCCTTTCTTTTCTTTCTTTTTGCAATTTGGGCTTCGGTTTTTCATTTAAGTGGGTCATTTTTGGGAAAACTAAGTGGCATTTCTTAAGTGAACATGCTGGTCAATACAGGATTTAAAAAATTTTTCCCCCATTTTCCCTTTTATCTTCTTTAATTAAATTCTAAACCAGAAAGGCGGGCTCCTTTTTATTTTAATCCTTAAAAACTTAAACAAAAAACCGGGGAGATTCCCGGATTATGGATTAAAGAATAAATCATCCCAGTTCAAACCAAAAAACAAACATTAACCCCAGGGAATTAACTCAAAACTGTTTTTCTTGATTAGCCTCTTGTTAACTAGCAAAAACGCCAAAAACTTAATTATTTCTTAACAAATTCTTCATTAAAATTTAAAAAGGGTAATTTAAAATAGATATTGGATACGAGTGTTAAAAAATTCCAAGTGGGAGGAAATCATATGTTATATCTTAATCAAGTGGAAAAAGTTTATTCTAATGGGTCAAATCGTATTGAAGCTCTGCAAGAGATCAGTCTCAAAATTTCACCTCATACCTTCCTTGCCATCCAGGGTAAATCCGGATCAGGAAAAACAACACTGTTGAATATCCTTGGTTGTCTGGATCGACCGGGATCAGGAGCTTATCAAATTGACGGAGAAGATACCAGCCTTAAATCGGATAATGGACTTGCTGCTCTCCGCAACAAAAAGTTTGGTTTTGTATTTCAGTCTTTTAATCTGATGCCCCGTTTCAATGCCCTGGAAAATGTTATTATTCCTTTCCTGTACAGTTCTAACCCTCCAGGGAGACCAAAAGAAGCGGCACAACAAATGTTAGAAAAGGTTGGCCTTGGGGATCGGACCAAACATCTTCCGGGAGAACTTTCTGGGGGTCAACAGCAGCGGGTAGCAATAGCACGTGCCCTTGTCAATAATCCCGATGTAATTTTGGCAGACGAACCCACCGGGGCCCTGGACAATCAAACCAGCCAGGAAATTTTGGATATTCTGGCAGAACTAAACTCAGAAGGGAAAACAGTTATTATTGTCACCCATGAAAAAGATATTGCCAAACAGTGCCCATATGTATTGACCCTTTCTGATGGTCGAGCAATTGACCTTAAACAACCCGGAAATGGGAAACTATCCAATGGAGAGGTGGCTG
>PWGV01000039.1 GCA_003554585.1 Halobacteroidaceae bacterium
CGGCAAGCAGATGTACGGCGCTGAGCGGTTTTCCCTGCAGGAAACCTGGAGGGTATTAATGCGGGGACATAAAGCTCTTGGAGCCAAGACCGGACAAATCAAACCCGGCTATTTAGCAGACCTGGTAATCTGGGATTTAGGTGCTCCCTCAACCTGGCCCGTATACAATCCACTTGCGGCTCTGCTTTTTAGTGCTGATGCTTCCCATGTCCGGGATGTTATCGTAGATGGAGATTTTGCCCTGAAGGAAAAAACTTTAACCAGGCTAAATGAAGAAGACATCTTAAAAGCTGTGCGAGAAACGGTAGAAAAAATAGACCAGAGAGCTGAAGGGAAAAGGTTTGCCCAGTATTAAAACCCAACCAGCAATAACTTGAAAAATTAAATCCCCGGTCTTTTTGACCGGGGATTTTTTCCTGGTAATTATTAAATTGATTTACCAGTTTTTTGTTCCAGGAGCACCCTTGAAGGGACCCTTGATATTCCTGGTAATCCAACCGCCATAAAAATTGCCTTCCTGGGGTGTTACCTTTTCTCCATCTACATAACAGGCATCCATTTTTTCTGCATAAAAGGCCAGGTAACCGGCGATGGAAAGAAAGTCCGATGTGGGTTTTTCATAACTCCAGGCAGCATTGGGGACTAATTTCTCGCCTGCGATGAGATCCCAGTAGGTTGCAACTCCCTTGAATTCACACAAACTTGTCCTGTTATTTTCCTTCAGGAATTCAGTTTTTACATCCTCTTTAGGAATATAATACACCGGTGGGTGGCTTGTTTCCAGCACCCGGTAACCATTATGGGAATGGGCAATGTTTATCCCGGAAAAAACAACCTTTAACTCCCGGGGAAATTTTTCTAAACGGGGAGGCCGGGGGTAATCCCAGACCGATTCTTTTTTTCCCATTGTTTTCACCCTTTCCTGCATTTGTTTTTATTTTACTCTTCTACAGTAATCAAGTCAAACTTTTCCATACTGAAGGATAAAAAAAGGTTGAAAGAGAATTTAAAAACAAGAGTGAGAGATTTTTGGTGAATAAAAAAAAGATGTGGAGATGGTTAAAATTATTCCTGATAGGGTTAAGAAGTTGAATAATAAGAACCCTCAAAATGGGGATTATGTCCTTTACTGGATGCAGGCTGCCCAGAGAACCCATTATAACCATGCCCTTGAATTTGCTATTGAACAGGCCAATGAAAAAAATCTACCCCTTTTTGTCTTTTTTGGCCTGACCCCCAATTTTCCCGAGGGCAATGCCCGGCATTATTATTTTCTCCTCGAAGGACTGGCCCGGGTGGAAAAAGACCTGGACACCAGGGGAGTTGAGTTTGTTGTCTGGCAATGTGAACCTTTTAAGGGTGTTGAAAAACTGGGACAGAAAGCCCAGCTTGTTATTACCGACCGGGGCTATTTATCCATAGAAAAGACCTGGAGGAAAAAGGTAGCTAAATCCCTTAATTGTCCTTTACTCGAAGTTGAAACCAATACGGTTTTGCCGGTAGATTTAGTTTCAGATAAGGAAGAGTATGCAGCTTTTACTTTTCGGAAAAAAATGAAACCTCATCTTTCTAACTATCTGGTTGAGGTTAGCGAGAATGAACTGAAAAAAAAGAGCCTGAACAATTTTGATTTCTCCTCCCTGCCTCTGGGGGATAGAGATAAAATTATTGGGGAGTTAGAAATTTCTGTAAATCCAGGAAAAATTGAAGGCATTAAGGGAGGGACTAAAGAGGCTTTGCGATGCCTGGAAAATTTTTTGGATAATTCCCTGGATATGTACCCCGAAAAAGGGGGAGATCCCGCTTTTGATTGCCAGTCGGGACTGAGCCCCTACCTTCATTTTGGCCACATATCTCCTTTATATATTGCTTTAAAAGTAATGGAAAGAGAGAGTCCCGGGGAAGAAGCATTCCTGGAGCAACTCCTGGTCAGGAGAGAATTGGCTTTTAATTTCGTCAACTTTAATCCTTATTATAATGGTCCCCTGGAGAAGATGCTGCCGCAGTGGGCCTGGAATACTCTCCAGGCCCATGAAAAAGACAGCAGGGAATACCTTTATTCTCCCGATGAATTAGAGGATGCTTCAACACATGATGATTACTGGAATGCCGCGCAGAAAGAACTGGTTTATAGCGGGAAAATGCACGGCTATATGCGGATGTACTGGGGTAAAAAAATCCTGGAATGGTCGAAAACACCAGAGGAAGCCTTTTCTCTGTGCCTATTTCTTAACAACAAGTACAATCTTGACGGCCGGGATCCCAATTCTTTTGCCGGGGTAAGCTGGTGTTTTGGTAAGCACGACAGGGCCTGGACGGAAAGAGAAGTTTTTGGCAAGGTCCGTTACATGAATGCCATGGGACTGCAAAGAAAATTTGACATGGGAAAATATCTAAAAAGAGTTGTAGAATTGAGCTAAGCAAAAAAATTTGCAAGCCAGGAAAAATTACAAGAAAAATTCTGGGATGGGAGATAGGATAATGAAAAAAATAGTTGGAACAATAATGATTGCTTTTTTCCTTTTATGTTCAGGAATTGTCCCTGCACAGGCAACAAATAACGAAAATTTATCTATTGGAGATTTTGTCCTTTTTGGCATGTTCAGTGATGAACCAATTTTGTGGCGGATAATCAATATTAACCAGGATGGGAGTAAAATGCTTTTTTCGGAGAGGATCATTGCCCTTATGGGTTTTGATCCAAGGGGAAATGCTCCTGGAGGCAGGGCCAATCAGGATCGGCTGGACCACGGAAGCAATTATTACCCCGAATCCACAATCAGGGCATGGTTAAACAGTGACCAGGAACAAGTAAATTATCCCTACAACCCGCCCCAGGGACATCCTATTGGCTTTTTTTATCCCCAGGGTTATGAAAACCTTCCCGGATTTTTAACCAACTTCACTCTGGAAGAAAGGGAAGTAATTGTTCCTCATACTCACGGGGTTTATATTGGAAACCTGGACATTGAGGTTCGGGATGGGGGTAGTATAAGTTATCAATACACTCCCCGGAGGGGCCAACTGGTTTCCAATAGTGCTGATGCCTATTATAAGGAAGTAACAGACTTGGTCTTTCTAATGGGAGCCCCGGAACTTCAGCTCTATGTCCACGACCGGGGCTGGGAAACTTTAAAAAAACCAACACCGGGGCTGGTCCGGGAATATCACTGGCTGGTTGAGGACCAGGGCTTTTCCCCTAATAAAAACCACAAGTACTGGCTTAATACCGCATATCCCCCGACAAATTTTTCCTTTGTCCTGGTTGTGGGAGATGGTACCAGGACATATCATGGTGGATATATTGGAACCTATTATCCCCTTGATAATGAAATTGGAATTGTTCCGGCCTTGAATATAAGTCCAGACACAACTGCCGTTGAAGGGGAAGGGACCCTGGAAAATCCTTATATATTATTCCAAGTCCCCGAGACCTGTGAATAAGAAAAGCTAAATTTTGTCTAATCTGCTTAAGAAATTGTTAACGAGGAGTGATCAATTTGAACTTTGGAATATTAATCTTTCCTGATGTAGAGGAACTTGACTTTGTGGGTCCGTGGGAAATGGTTGGAATCTGGAGTGACCGGGAAAAGGGGCCGGATAATTGTTTTATTATTGCCCAAAACAAAGAACCGGTAACATGTTCAAAAGGATTAAAAGTGTTACCGGACGTGACCCTTGATGAATGTCCAGAGCTTGATTTTCTTTTAGTCCCCGGAGGGAGGGGAACAAGGAAAGAGGTTGATAATCCTCAAATTATAGGTTTTATTAGAGAAAAAGATGAAAAAGCTAAAACAATACTATCTGTTTGCACAGGGTCTTTTCTTCTACAACGGGCGGGGCTGCTCTCGGGGAAAAAAGCCACTACCCATTGGGGTTCGCTGGATCGGCTGCGGGAGTTTGAGGATGTAGAAGTAATTGAGGAGAGGTTTACTAGAGACGGTAGGATCTGGACAGCAGCAGGAATTTCAGCAGGGATTGATATGGTCCTATCTTTTATTGCCAGCATTACCGACGACCAGGTGGCGGGTAGAATTCAACTATATGCTGAATATTATCCTTACCAAAAGTTATATGGGGATGCCCATAAAGAAGAGGGAGCGCCTGGTTATATTAAACAACGGGGAATTTAATGATGAAAAAATCTTTTAAATTTTTAGAGAAAATGCCTTTTGGAATAAGAATTGAGCATTTATGGCAGGATAAGAATATTCCGGAAAGAAAAATCCTGGGTCTTCTCCGGGCTGCTTTCAGTGGAGGAAAGGGCCCCCCTCTTCCTGTAAACGAGAGGTGGCTTTTGTGGTCACAGGACCAGCTCCTGGGCCACGCTGCAGTGCAAAGACGGTGGTTTGTGGTAAACAACAAATTTTTCGAGGGCTGGCTATTGGGAGGGGTTTGCATCGACCCCAATTTTCAGGGAAAAGGATTGGCCAATATTTTAATAAAGAAGGTACTCTCTGATCTGGCCCAAAAGGAATTGGATTTCGCCATTCTTTGCTGTGATGAAGAGAAATTGTCGGGTTTTTACCAAAAATTCGGGTTTGCCAAAATTGCTGATAGCGCTTTGTACCTTGAAGAAGGAAAAATAAGGACAGTAGAAGGTGATCGAACCCTTGTTATTGCCTTTAGTGAGGACTTTGACCTGGATGTTCTGAGGGTTGATCCCTTTCCGTTTGGTTTCGACTTTTGCTGGAGCAGGGATTGATATTATTTTTCAACCGGGGTTAAATATTAATTATGGCTGGCCTTAACTAACTTCCCCAGATTCAAATCTCTGTTACCTTTATTTTAGATTAAGTTGTGTAAATTGAGAAATTTGCCGCTAAGGAGGCGAGAAAAGTGGCAAAAATTTTCAGGGATGAAGTGAAAATAGGGAATTTCCGAATTGCATTTGCTCGGAAAGGAAGTGGGCCGGAGTTGTTACTATTGCATGGGGGTATTGTGGATAACAGGATGTGGAACAAACAAATAGAGGATTTGTCTGATGATTTCGATGTAATAGCCTGGGATGCTCCCGGCCACGGCGGTTCTTCTGATCCCCCCGAAGAAGGTTTTTCTCTTTATGACTACACCAAATGTCTTGCTGATTTCATCGAAAAATTAGAACTAAAAAAACCTCATCTTCTGGGTCTTTCCTTTGGAAGCGGGCTTGCCCTTGCTTTTTACAGTTACTTCCCCCAAATTCCAAGGTCACTTGTTTTGGCTTCGGCTTATGCGGGCTGGGCCGGGTCTTTGCCACCAGAGGTTGTTGAAGAAAGGATGGAAAAAGCCTATGAACAATCCTGGCTACCTCCCGAACAGGTTTTTCAAGCCTGGCTGCCAACCCTATTTTCTGATGATGTTTCAGAAGAAGTGGTTAAAGAGTTAAAAAGGTTATTCTATGATTTTCATCCTGCTGGCATGAGGGCCGTCCTCAATGTTTTTGGGAGAGTTGATCTGAGCCCGGTTCTCCCTACAATAAAAGTTCCCGTGCTATTGCTTTACGGGGAAAAAGATAAAAGGTCCCCACTGAAAGTTGGCCAGGAAATGCTGGATAAGATTCCGGGAGCAAAAATGGTTGTTATTCCCGGAGTAGGGCATGTCTGTAATCTCGAAGCTCCGGAGGCTTTTAATAAAGAGGTTCGAAATTTTCTCCGGGAGATTAATTAAAAACTATCCGGGAGAATAGACAGAACGACGATAAATATAAGTTAAAAGAAAAAATGCGGGGAAAAATTAATTTCAGCTTTCCCGCATTTTTGTTTTCTGGAAAGGTTTTTTCGGTGGAGAATAAATAACTAGGATGAACTTAGTATTTAAGAATAACCATAGGATTGGATAAGCAAAATAAGAAAAGATCTAAAGGTCAAAAATTTTAAAATCTGTTACTTTCCAGGGCTTACCAGGAGCAAACCCCCATACTGCTAATTTTTTAATATCCTCAGGAGAAAGAGAGATATCTTTTCCATTTCCTTTTTGTTCTGTCAAAGCCATAACTACACGGGGCCGGTCAGTTGGTTCTAAGTCAACTTTTTCTAATAAGTCAACCTGAGGTAAAGCCCAGGCCCCTAGCTTTATCCCGTCAATTTTATAAATGTAGATATCAGTATTGTGTACGTCCAAAATGTCGAGCAGGCAAATTTTTCCCTCTTTAATTT
Organism: Halobacteroidaceae bacterium; assembly: GCA_003554585.1. Lineage (GTDB taxonomy): Bacteria > Bacillota > Halanaerobiia > B1SED10-174 > B1SED10-174 > T1SED10-26. The sequence goes on from PWGV01000039.1 coordinate 6,138, forward strand.
TTTCATTAAGGGGATAACCTTCCTCAATAAACTCCAAAGCACTGGAAATATCCCCTTCTTTTAAATCCTTGAGCAAATGATTAATTACTGCTACCCGGCTAAATATTTCCTGCTGTTCAATCTCATAAAATGATGAAGTTTCTCTATCCCAGAGGTAAGTATGTTCTCTTACCCTAAGGACTTCTTCAAAAAAGGAAGTAGGGTAATCCCGGATAGTTATGGGAAAGCTTTCATCCCAATCTGAAAACTCGTGGTGTTTTACAAGTCCGACCTGGTCGTAATCAATAAAAAGAAAGCCCTCGCCTGCAAAATCCCATGCTTTCTTATAGCCCTCTTTTTCATCGTACATTAAAACTACATAGGACATCCTGTGCCGAAAAGAGGTGTCAAGGACGATTCCTTTTAAATCTTTTTCCAGTTCAATGGGTCTAAAAGTCAAGTAATATGGGAGTATTGCGGAAGGATCGTAATCACTTGCAATTGGCCTGAACTTTTCTTTATCTTCATCCCAAACTGCAAAAAGGTTCCAGGAGGTAGTAAAGTTTTTTACAACCTGGATAAAAAATTGATTGCCATCAGGGAAATAATCAATTACCTCCACAAAGAGGTCTACAAAATTTTCCTTTTCTCCCTGGGAACCTACTAAAAACAAATTTTTATGTAAATTGAATCTTTCGGGTTTTAGGCGGGAAAAATCGAGATAGTCAGAAATGTTTGTGTTCTGATCCAAAACCTCCAGCGCCCGGGGAAAGACCTCTTTAAAACTGGGGTTTCCCAGTTTTTTCTGAAAGTGGTAATCAAATTGTTCTTCAATGCAAAAATTATAGGCAAGTTCCCATTCCAGCTTAACTTCCCTGTTGGAATCTCTATAAATTGTTTGCAGGGTGATTTTTTCTAAACCCTGCCAGTTATTTGCCCCTGCACTGGAAGGCATGAAGAAAAGGTCGATAATGTTTTTGTAATAAATAATACCTGCTGGACTCGTTTGCTGCTCAATCCCCCTTGCTTCAATCTGGGCAGTTGTTTCTGCTTCCCAGCTGTTACCGTGGGGATCCATTAAAATGAATTGCAGATTTTCTGGTGAAACTTTCTTTTCTGTTTCCCCATAGAGGTCCAGGGTAAAATGCTTAACCCCCAAACTAAAAATCCATTCATGGTTTCTGTATTCTTCTTCAGCTTTTTCCCGGTCCTCCGGGGAGAGTTCAGCATTTTTTCTCAATTCTACCCACAAAACCGTTGGAGTCCAGAGGGTTCCTATTATCTTTTTTTCCCAGGGTTCTTTTTCGGCTCCATAGAAAGCCATTGCTTCATTCCTGGCAAGATTGCTTGTTTTTTCCCAGCTGTTCTTTTCTGCAAAAGCTTCTATTGCCTTTTTATCAATTACCGAACTCATATTCATTTTTAAAAACCAGGGAACGTTTTCCCCGGCAGCAAAAACACCCGCCGAAGAAAAATAATCTCCCGGTGGAAAAAAGGTAATAAGTATGGAAACCAAAAAAACCACTAAAAACAAAGTTCTATTAAGCATAAGAGTTCCTTCCCTTAATTTTTTTCCTGAAAAACAGCGGGTTAGGAAACTTTTTGCCCCGGATCTCTGTCGGGAAAACC
>PWGV01000131.1 GCA_003554585.1 Halobacteroidaceae bacterium
TCCGCTTTTTCCTGCTTCAATTAATTTTTCTACATCCACATCAAGGATTAAGACATTAATTAATCCAGCTTCAACAGTGAACTTATGATGGATTTTTAAGCCTGTCGCTGTTCCGCTGGGAATAAAAAGTGGAATTTCCTCTCCATCCTTTACAATATGAGAGGTTTGGGATAAATCCTGGGGCTGGGATGTTCCTTCCTCTGGGGCTGCTAAAACAAGCCTAATCTGGCTGTATTCCCCTGCAGGCAGTTCTTTTTCTCCAAGCAGGGCTTCCATATACTGGAGTTCAAGCAGGTCAAAAGTTTCAGTTTCTCCCTCGTCACTGAAGTCATTTATGAGCTCCCATTGTTCTCCATTTATTTTAACTTCCACCCGATCAAGGACAACGTTTACCTCATCTACGTTTCCAGGGAGGTCTGCTAGGTATAAGGCCAGGGTCCCGGTATCGGAACTTAGGAAAAACGTACCGCAACCTGCTAATGAAATCACCAGCCCTAAAACCAGTCCAATTAAAAGCGTCTTTTTTGTCATGGTAAATTGCCCTCCTTCAATAATAATTTCCTATAATACATTATCGCACATTTCACCAGTTGTTTTTGTAATTTAGATCACATTTACGGGGTGAGCTAAAAGGAAGGAAGATGGGGGATATTATGAAACAATAATTAGTTATTTTGTTAAAAGAAAGACCTAATTCATGCCCTTACCCAATGGAAGGGTGAGAAAAGAAGAGAGTGTTTTTGACTGTTTTAGGGAATACCCATATAATAAAATTAAATTGGTAATGATCACATAACCAGTAGGAGGTTCCCGGGTGGATAAAGTAGACAAAAAAAGCAGGTTACCCCTTTATTGCCAGCTAGCAGATATAATTAAAGAAAAGATTGCGACTGGGCAGTGGACCCAGCATACCCGCCTGCCCCCGGAAAGAGAGTTATGTGAACTTTACGAGGTAAGCCGGGCTACCGTCCGCCAGGCAATGCAGGACCTGGAAGTTAATGGTTATATTTACAAAGAACACGGGCGGGGAACTTTTGTCAAGCCTGCGAAAATAAGGCAGGATCTACTTGGTTTTTATAGTTTTACTGAAGAAATGCGAAAACTGGGGAAGACTCCTTCATCCCAGGTAGTTAATTTCACCGTGGAAAATTGTTCAGGGAAGATCGCAAAAAAAATGAACCTAAAACCAGGGGAAAAGGTTTATAAATTTACCCGTCTCCGCCTTGCTGATGGTGAGCCCATGATGCTGGAAACTACATACATTCCCCATGAAAAATTCCCCGGGATTACTGGGGAAAAACTTGAGAAAAACCCTCTCTATGAAGTTCTTACCAACGAGCACGGAGTATCTCTGACCATGGCCGAGGAACGTTTTTTCCCTGTCCTGACCAGGGAGAAAGAAGCGGAAATCCTGCAAAATTTACCCCACTCTCCCAGCATGATGATCGAGAGATTAACCTATAGCGGGCATCTTCTGGTTGAATATACTGTTGGGATTGCAAGGGGAGACAAGTTTGAATACCGGGTTGTTTTTGAGTAGAAAGCAAACTATTTCTGGGTAAATTGGTACTGGCAAAATGATGGGTTCCCTATTGTTATTAGGAAAAAATCGATAAAAAAAATTTCGGAAGGAGGAGGTAAGTGTGAAGCAAATAGATGCTTTCACTACAGCAAAGGAGATTGAACAACAACCCCGTCTATGGGAAAAAACCAGAGAAATTATTGAAAATAAACAGGGGGAAATAGATGAATTTTTAGAAAGAGCTTCTACAGGGGAGAGGCTCCGGATTATTTTTACTGGAGCTGGGAGTTCTTCCTTCGTGGGGTCAACAGTTGCACCCTACCTGGGGCGATATTGGGACCGGCTAGAATCAATTCCCACTACAGATATCATAACCAGCCCCAATAGTTACCTTTCTCGGGACGTCCCAACTCTCCTGATTTCAGTCGCCCGTTCGGGTAATAGCCCCGAGAGTGTTGAAACTGTTAAACTGGCAAACAGGTTTGTAAATAATATTTACCACCTGTTTTTAACCTGTAATCCCCAGGGTTCTCTTGCTCGAATGGCCCAGGATGATCCAAATTCATTGCTCCTATTAATGCCCGAAGAAGCAAATGATCAGGGTTTTGCAATGACCGGAAGTTTTACGACAATGGTCCTTGCCTCCCTCTTGATTTTTGGTCCCAAAGGCCTGGAAGAAACTACCGCTGATGTAAAATGGGCTTGCGAGGTGGGTGAGAAAATACTTCAGGAAGATATGGGAAAAATCGAAAACCTTGCTGGAGAGAACTTTGAGCGAGCTGTGTTCCTGGGAACCTCTTCCTTCCTGGGCCTGGCCCGAGAGGCTTCCTTAAAGGTTTTGGAACTTAGCGCAGGAAAAATTGTCTGCAGTTCCGATTCTTTCCTGGGCTTCAGGCACGGGCCGAAGTCGGTAGTCAACGATAAAACGATGATTTTTGGTTTTACTTCGGGACAAAACCACCCCCGGAAATACGAGCGGGATTTACTCCGGGAAATCACTGGAGAAAAAACGGCAAAAATAACAGCATTTTTCGCTGGAAACTGGCCGGAAATTGAAGGACTGGCTGATACGGAGTTTAATTTCGAAGAACCGCAGCAGGAAATTTTTCTCCTCTTTCCCTATATCCTGGTTGCACAGATCCTCGCTACTTTAATGTCCATAAAATTTGGAATCAATCCCGACAATCCCAATCCAGAGGGTTTACTAAATCGAGTAGTTCAGGGTGTTGAAATTTACCCCCTGGAATAGGAAGGGACGGTGGCAGAATGCTACTAATGTACGGACCGGAGTGGAAAGCAGCGCCTGGCAGAAAGGGAATAAAAATAACTCTCGGACAGGTTAAGCCAGGTTTTGCAGGCCCAGGAAGCTTTAGAGGCAATAAAGAATGCGCAAAATATCTTCGATAAACAAGAAAAAATCAGGAAATAACCCTTAAGGGTTGGAATTGTTTGAAAAGAAAACCCGGGAAAGGCAGGCGGGCTTTTGGGACTGGTCAAGGAGTATAAAGGAGACCGAATAAAATTAGCTTTCCTGCTTATGAACTGAGGCATCCAAAATTGATTAGAGGACTAGTTTTGGGCTTTAATTATTTCTTAAGGTTCAGGGTGAAACTTTTCAACCAGGGGGAAGATTGTTTCCAGTGAAAGCAAATTCAGCACTTGTCTCCTGGAAGTAATCTAGTACCAAAGGATTAGAAAAAGTTAGCTTGAGCTTGTAGGGGTTGTATGGGTTAAGTGGGCTTCAGGAAATTCCATTATGCCTGGAAAGTCCCTGGGGAATTTTGATAATTATTGCATTTCCTTTATACTAGCCATTGTAAGTTTTCAATATATGAAAGTGTAGCCAAACCCAGTTAAGTTACTGGGTTAATTTATTTGGTTATTTACCCGGATTAAATATTTCTTATTAAAAACGAGGTGGCAGGTCAGGCTGGCCCCAGAGTTGAAGATCGATGGTAAATTGGAAATGGTACTCGTATACCTCATCACCTGCTTTTACCGGGAGCAATAACTCAATTTTCTCTCCTTCCAGGCTCCGCACATAGGAAAGGGATGATGTTTCTGTAGGAACGATATGTAACAGGCTCCATTGCCTGGTTTCAACGTTGTAGTATATATTATCCCGGGGAACCAGCCTTTCCTCGATTATCTCCCCGGGATCGATTGTCCTGGGCTGTGTTTTCAGTTCGGGGCCTGGTTCTTCTTCTCCCAGTAAAACAAGGTCAAAAACAATCCCCTGGCTGTCAGTAATCCTTGCTTCAGGCCAGATAATTTCAATATTATCTCCCTGGAGGTTTTTAAGTTTACAGTTAAGTGATTCGGTGACATATGGAGCAAAGGCAATCTGGATGTTTTCATCGGCGAAAAGGAGGTCATTTGGGGTTTCAGGGTAAACCATTTCCAGCTTTGCCAGGTAGATTCCCGAACAACCACCAAAAAAGAAAAGGGTTAAAATAGATATAAGGACCAACTTTCTCATAAGAAATCTCCTTTCGGTAGAGTTTTAGGTGATAAATCAATTATCGGCATTAAGCTTTCCTTCTTTAAATATAATAAACCTTTTCCAATTTTCCCCCAGGCCAAAAATTACCCATTGGGGTGATTTTTTTCTGGGATAATTCTGTTATATTAAAAAGACAGCCAAAAACAAGAGTGCCCAGGGGAGGAGAGGAAATAGTTTGAAAGAACCAAAGGAAAAAATAAATATTGAAACTCTCCTGGCTTCAATTGTTCTTCCCCGGCTTATTTTTGCTGACAAGGAAGAAAAAGGGGTTTTTGCTTTTACCGAGGGCTTGCTCTTTTGTTCGGAGAGGGAAGGTTTTTGCCCGGCCTGGATCAAATTTTACTTCGAGATAGATTTACAGGAAAATTTAGGACAATCTATTCAAGAAGACAGGGGTTTTTTGCCTGGTTCCGCAATTATAGATAGGTACCCTTTCCGTGGATATACGGCTGCTATTGAAGTCTCAAGACAGGAAACTAAGGGAGAAGAAGAGCAGCAGGAAGTTTATCTTAAGTCCATAAAGCGGTTTTTTTGAAAACAATTTTTGTTCAGGGGTAAGAAAAGATGGCTCCGGCGGTTTCGCGCCGGAGTTGATCTTTTTCGTTGAGAAATAGTTCTTAAGGTTTTTAGGAAAATACTCATTTTGAAAGGTGTCCTTAAAGAAGGGGCCATAAAAAAGCAAAAGGAAGTGTTTTATCCCGGCCGGGAAAAGCGAATCAGTTCGGGCCCGTGATCCCAGGAAATCTGGTTTTTTCCGCTTTCCTTGGACAAGTACAGCTGCTGGTCAGCCCTTTTTACCAGTTCTTCGGGCCCTATATCTCCGGTCCTGGAGCTGGATACCCCAAAGCTGCAGGTCAGGGAAAACTGAAAAGACTCTCCTGTTGATGCAATAGCTGTAGCCAGTCTTTTTGCCAGGTTGTTGCTCTCCGGCCCGCCGGTAGAGGGCATTAATATGGCGAATTCGTCTCCTCCGAGGCGCACCAGCAGATCGCTTCCCCTTTTAACAGCCGAAGCGATACCCGCTACCATGACCAGCGTCCTGTCTCCTAAAAGGTGGCCTCCCCGGTCGTTTATTTCTTTAAAATTGTCTATGTCGAAGATAACCAGGGAAAAATCAGTATTGTAGCGCTTGGCCTCGGAAAAAAGCTGGTCGAGGGTTTCTTTAAATTTTCTCCGGTTGGCAATTCCGGTCAGGGGATCGGTAACCGCTAGTTTTTCCATCGCCTTGTGTTGCAGGTAATCTTTACGCTGCAAAAGCCCGATTCGCATTGCTGTGTAGAGGCTGAAGGCGTTTATGATCAGTAGATGGAATGCAACCGCAAGGGTTGGAAAAAAGGGAGTCTGGTGATGATAATAGGAAATCAAAACGAATCCCAGGCCAAATATTATGGAAAGAGAAACCTTGCGGTTTAATGGGTTGGGGAGCAAGTGGTAAATGGAGAAAGTAATTAAAAAAGCAGAAAAAGCCTGGAGAAAAAAGTTGAAGCTTGTCCCGTAAAGAACATTGATCATCAGGAGAAAAAAACTTCCTGCCCCAAGGTATAAAGAAATCAGGTTGATAAAGAGAGGAGTGCCTCTCGTTTTTTTTAGGGTGAAAAATAAAAAAATGGAAAACAAAAGAAAAACGGAGCGCAAAATAAGAGTAATAAAAAGAGGTGTACTCCAGGCGAGGTTTAAAAGGTCAAAAATTGAAAAAAGGAAAAAAAAGGACCCGATTAAGAGAAAGACCTGGGAAAAGCCGGGTTCTTTGAAGGCCAGGCAATTACGGAAGAAGTCTTTCTCTTTTTCTTTACAATAAAATTCTCCCAGTTTTTTTAAACCGCTTTCTTTTAAATCCATTTTTTCCTCCTGTACAAAAAATTTACCTCTCCCCATTTATTGGAGAAAGGAAAATTAAAGGCTGCTGATTTTGGAAATTAACTGCAGTTTACTGTTAACACCGACCTTTTCGAAAATATTTCCCAGGTGTTTTTTTACTGTATTTACAGATATGGATAATTCGGCAGCGATGTGCTTGTTGGTTGAACCATGGGCAAGAAGCTCCACGATATCACATTCCCGCTGGGTAAAGCTGAAATTATCCGTCCAGACCTGGTATTTTTTCAGGCCGAAAAAATTGGCCAGGTGGATCCCAAAGTGAGGGGAAATCTTTTTAAGGATCAATAGATCCCTGTCACAAAAATCCAATTCATTTTTTCCCCGGATAAAGGTCAGGGTTGCTATGAGCTGATTGGGGTAGTGGATATCTATTCCGCAAAGATAGTAGAAATTATTTGGCTTTAAAAAATCGGAAAAGTATTCGGTGTTTTCCCACCTGGGGTAATCCATAACCTGGGTACTCCTGATGGGAGAAGTCTGATCAAAGGTAATTTTCCGAATATCATCGAGCCTGTGATAGTAAGAATTATAGCTGGAAAAAGTTTTATCGCTGATTCCCACTGAGAAATGATCTTCCTGGAGCTGCTGATGGGGTTTATGGAAAAAAATGTGGGCCCAGTTATAACGGATCAACTGACCAATCCCTTTTAAAAGAGTAGAGCTGTAATTCTTAACACTGGTTTCGTCTCCAAGGAGGAGCAGCAGGTCATTGATTTTCAGCCACTCCTTGGTTGTTATGGCCATGGAAGGATTCCCCCTGTCCCTTTATTCATTCTTTAAAGTTATGATTTTCCCTGCAGTGGGTTTGCAATATTTTTTAAGCCGTAAAATATTTATTAAGAAGGGGGGAGAAAAGAATTCAGGGTAGAATAATTAAAACGAAAAGACAGGATATGACTGGAGAAGAAGTGTAATTTCCGGCATGGACTGAAGTTTGGCGGGTTTTATTGTCCTGGGACTGGTCAATTTAATTATCTTTTTCCTGGATCCCGATCCGGGGAGGGCGGAAGGTTAAACGAGCAAAATCCCGAAAAAAGGCGGGTTTAAAATGCCTTTCTTTTTCCAGTTAGTATTATTTGCAATTCCGGGAGTTTTGATTTATCTGGGCATCCATCTTTGGACACCGGCTTTAGTGAAAAAGGGGTGGAATTTGCTTGCCACATTCTTTTTCTTCTTGTGGTTGCCGGTCATTCCTCTCTGGCCCCTTGCTTTTATCCTGTTTGTGTTCCTGGAAGGCGGGTCCATTTCCCTGCAGGTGATTATGGAAAGGTTTCGGTTCTTTCCAATCCCAAGGGGAGACTGGTTGATTATTGTCCTGGCTCTGGTTGCTACACTTTTTTTGGACCAGGTGCTGGAACCTGTTGGGAAAAAATGGCCCGGGTAAGGTGGCTGCAGCTACCTTCTTATCTTCCTGCCCCCTTCAATCCCCTGAAAAAATTTAGAATTCCTCCCCGGGAGTTTATGGGCACTCCCCTCCAGGGTAACTGGAGACTCTTTTTTCTTTTCATTCTGCTGCATATTATCGCAATGTTTAGCGAAGAATTAATGTGGCGGGGTTTTATCCTGCCACTGCAGGAAGGTCTTTTTGGGGAATTTGCCTGGCTGGTAAACGGATTGATGTGGGCCTGGCTGGTTCACGCCGGATTAAAATGGCATTTTATTGGAATGCTTCCCGGGATGCTAATCGCTCCCTGGGTGGCGCGGTATACAGGGAATACTTTTGCTGCTTTTATCGTCCATGCCGGGGGAAATTCAATTCTCTGGATTTTATTGTTCCTGGGAGTTCTGGGTCTCGGGAAAGGAAAAGGGGATGGACAAATTGAATAGAGGTGGAAAATTGGTTAAATTCATTATCAGGGAGCTGGAAGCAGAACACCTCCCGGGAGCTTTAAAACTGGTTCGGGAAGGGTACGAAGAAGAAAAAAAGATGGTCCCGTTCTTACCTGCATATAAAGAACTGGAGGAGAGCCTTCAAATAAAGCTAAAAGCCCTTGCCGATGAGGGAAAGGGTTTTGTAGCTTTGCGAGATGGGGAGGTAACAGGGTTTTTAGCGGGCTATCCAATGGACCAGCTTTTTGGCTCCTGCAGGGGTGTTTATGTCCCCCTATTCGGGCAGGGGGCCCAAAAAGAAAACCGGCAGGAGATATACCGGGAGCTCTACACCTGCGCAGCGGAAAAATGGGTGGAGGAAGGGAAATATTCCCACGCGCTTACTTTTTTCGCCCAGGACCGGGAAACAATAGATACTTGGTTCTGGCTGGGTTTCGGTTTGCGTTGTGTCGATGCGATCCGGAAAACCGAACCACTGGAAGCTACCGCATCAGGTCTGGAGGTAAAAAAAGGGAATTTTGCAGATCTTCCAATGTTAGCTTCCCTTGACCAGAAGCACTCCCGTTATTACCGTAACTCGCCTGTTTTTATGCTGAAAAGTTGTGAAAACCCACTGCAGGATCTGAAGGAATGGCTGAAAAGAGAAAATCATCACCTCTGGTATGCCCTTCAGGAAGGAACCCCTGTGGGTTACCTGCAGGTTGAACCAACTGGAGAGACTTTTATTTCCCATCATCCCGCGGTAATGAATATTACCGGCGCATTTGTTGCAGATAAAACAAGGGGGAGGGGAGTCGGGCTTGCTCTTTTGGCCCAGGCCCAGAACTGGTTAAAAGAAGAAGGGTATCCCCTTTGCGGAGTTGATTTTGAGTCAATAAATATCGCGGGAAGTAAATTCTGGAACCGCTATTTCACCCCTTACACCTTCAGTCTGGTCCGGCGTATTGACGAAAGGGTGGGGAGGGAAAAAGAAAATGCTTGAAAATTATTCTTCTATCGGGGGGAGAGAACTTGCTGTTTTCTTTACGGGTTGCGATAGGTCCCGGGCCCGGGAGATCTTAGAACACCTGGAAAGGGCAGTAGAAGAGCTTTCTCTTTATTTTGAGGTGCAAAAACCGAAGGGGCTAAGGGCAATACTTGCTACCGATAGGAAAGAATATGAACGGCTAGTGGTAAATCTTTTGGGGGTGGACATTGAAATCCCCTCCAACCCGGGGCGGATCGCCCAGCCTCAGAAAAAGGATCTTGTTTTTCTCGCTCCTTCTGCTTACGAAGAAGATTCTACTTATAAATATGACCCTGCAGAGTTCGGGAGGCTTGTCTTTCACGAAACAACCCACCTGTTCGAAGAGTTACTTTCTCCGAATATTGAACTGGTCCCCTGCTGGTGGAGCGAGGGAATGGCAGTTTACCTATCCGAACAGTGGAAATATTTTGACCAGTTAAATTTCCGTAAACCCGTGCTTAAGGGGTTAATCGAAGCAAGAATTCCCGACTTTGAGGAAGTTAACCGCAGGGTTGACCTCTCCTATGACTGGGGCTGGACTATGGTTATGTTTTTGGAGCATACCCGGGGCAGGGATACTATCTGCAAGGCGGTTTTGCAATGCTCCAGGGGTAATATCCTGGAAACATTGGGAATAACCAGAGGGGATTTTGAAAGTGAGTGGAAGAGCTGGCTGCGGGGGGAAGGGAAAAAAGTAATTGGAGTTAAAGGAGATTGACTTGGGGTTTTCAGATAAAAAATCGAAATAAGGTTAAGGGAAAACTGCGGGGGTCCGCAGTTTTTGGGTTTTTGGGAAGAAAGGAAAAAGCCTTTTGAAACCGGGAAAAGGTTAACCTGAAATCCTTCAGATACCTGGATGAAATTTTAAAGGAATAAATTTCTAAAAGGAGAAATTTAAACTACTAACCCAAAATCTTATAAACAGAAATCCCGGATTAAATTACTGGAAGAAACAAAAAACGGGGTGTTATTTTGCAGGAAAAAATTAAAAGGTTGATCGAGGATTTTGTAGGTTTATATCCTGATAAAAGAAATTCCCAAACCAGGTGGAAAAAGCCAGTTATGGGTTTTGCAGGAACTTCAGATCCCTTTTTCCCGAGGTTGAAGGAGATAGTTGCTCCTGCCCACCTTGAACCCGAGGACCTTTTGCCGGGGGCTCAAACAGTCATTTCTTATTTTATCCCTTTTTCCGAAGAAGTTATTTCCTCAAATATCAATGGTAGATTCTGTTCCCCCGAATGGGCCGCAGCCTATATTGAAACAAATGAACTGATTGAAGCTTTAAACCAGGAGTTGAAAAAAGAGCTGGGTAAACTCGCTGCGGAGGTCGCTCTCATTCCCGCAACTCATAATTTCGATGAGGAAACCCTTCTCAGTGACTGGTCTCACCGGCATGTGGCCTATATTGCCGGCCTGGGAAACCTGGGGTTAAATAATATGATGATAACTGACAAAGGCTGCTGCGGGCGGGTTGGGAGCCTTGTTACTACTCTGGAGCTACCGCCTTCGGATAAAAAAGACCGGCCATTTTGTTTAAGTAAAGCCGGGGAAAAATGCGAGGAGTGTTTGTCCAGATGTCCTGTAAAGGCTTTTAACAATGGTCATTTTTCCCGCCAGGTTTGTTACGAGTTTTTGCTGTTAAATGGTCAGCGTTTTCCCGAGTTTATGCTTGTAGACGCCTGTGGGAAGTGCTGTGTTGGCCTACCCTGTTCTGTGGAAAATCCCGTTAAGGAAGGGTGAGGAAATGAAAAAAGAAGGTGGAAAAAGAAATAATGAAGAGGGAGGTTTTTCCCGCAAAGAAATCGATTTATTCCTGTGGTTGTTAGAAGAAGCCTACAGGGGAGACGGCAACCATTCTCTTTTGGGAAATCTGCGGCGGGTTGGTGTGGAAGACTGGAATGAGCCACCCCAGGGAGGAGGGCGTTCCCTGGCCTCTATTCTTGAGCACGTTGGCTGGGCCAAGTGGATGTACCAGGATTACGCTTTTGGAACCGCATCCCTCAGGGGAGACCACCCCCCGCTAACTCCATCAGGAGGTAAATCTTCCCGTCCGAAGGAAAAACTCCTAAACTGGCTGGAAGAAGGGCATCAGCTCCTGGTGGAATCAGTGAGGGAACTGGCTGATGATTCTGAGCTGGATAAGGAGCGGTTAACCAACTGGGGAGAAAAAATGGAAACTCGAAATATTATCCGAATTATGATAGCCCACGACCATTACCACGCGGGAGAAATTAACCATATCAGGGCACTTTTGCAGGGAGACGACCGCTGGAGGTATTAACCCTGGGGGATTTTAAAAATAATGGTCCGGGGAAAATTTTCCCGAGGGATTAAGCCCTAAAAAGATAACAGGTGCTTATTTCAATCCCCTTTGGATTTCCTGTAAGGAGGTGTGTAGGGTTGGATAAAAAGGAACTTGCTGCTGTACTCCAAGACAAACTTTTCCCCAAATCTAACCGGTATGACCCGGAGTGGATGATAAAAAATGAAATGGGGCCCAGTGCAGTCTGGCTGATGGAATTTTTAACTGACGCAATGACCTTAAAACCTGGAATGAAAGTCCTGGACATGGGGTGTGGTAAGGCGATCAGTTCAATTTTCCTGGCCCGGGAGTTTGGAGTTCAGGTCTGGGCAACTGACCTCTGGATTAGCCCCACGGATAACCTGATCAGGGTCCGGGAAGCGGGGGTTGAGGATAAAGTTTTCCCGATTCATGCTGAGGCCCATACCCTGTCCTACGCCAGGGATTTTTTTGACGCTGTAGTAAGCGTGGATGCCTACCATTATTTTGGAACCTGTGAACTTTTTTTGCATGATTTTATCAAGTTTTTGCAGCCGGGAAAACAGATCGGGATTGTGGTTCCGGGATTAAAAAAAGAATTTTCCGCGGGAGTTCCCGAAAAATTGAAACCCCACTGGGATAGCGAATTTTTTACCTTCCACTCGCCCCAATGGTGGGCAGGACTCTGGGAAAGGTCAGGTCTGGTGGAGATAGAGGTAGCAGATTGTATGCCTGGGGGTTGGGAAAAATGGCTCAAGTGGGAGAAGATTGCTAAAAAGTCAGGGCTCTGGAGCAGGGAAGGGGATTTCGGCCTGCTTGAAGCAGATCAGGGAGAAAATCTTACCTTTTCCAGGGTTATTGCCCGGCGCAGAAAAGAATCAAAATAGAATAGACGAGGTCCAGAGAAATGGCAAAGGAACATCCTTCAGTAAAAAAAATGTGGAATGAGTTTATTCAAACGCATGGTATTGATCCTGAGATCAGGCATACTTCCTGGCCTTTCGGAGGCGACAAAGTTTCGGTAAAGGAACTTCTGGAACTGGTTATTCGGGGACAAAAAAGAGCAACTGCTTCCCTATACGATATTTACGAGTACATTGACGAACCCCTGCCAAAAGCAGGGGATTATAGTGTGGTCACGGACTGGGAAGGGATTGCCAGGTGTGTAATAAAAACTACGCGAGTTGAAATAACCCCCTTCAACCTGATTTCCCAAGAATTTGCGAGAAAAGAAGGGGAAGGGGATCTATCCCTCGAGTACTGGCGAGAAGTCCACCGGGAATTTTTCTCAAGAGATCTCAGGGAAACTTTGGGAAAAGAATTTAAAGAAGATATGATTGTTGTCTGCGAGGAATTCGAGCTTGTTTTTAGCTGAGAAAGAGAAGGTCGAAAAAGGATATGCGCCCCCCGAAGTACTGCTGTCGTAATTTTTGCCCGGGAGGAGCATTTTTTATTTAATAAAGATGAGCTGAAATCGGAGGGGAAATATTTCTCCTCCGGAGGCTCTGGTTTAAAGGGAAATAATCCCTTGGGTTAACGGATCCCGTAATTTTCGATCAAGCCCCGGTAGTAGAAATAGGTGGTTTTGAATTTATCGGGGTAAGGGGCGATATCAAGGTAAGTGTTAACAATGGTTTCTTTACTTTCACCGTTAATTGAAATTTCTCTAATTACCATGGCCCAGATAAATATCAGTTCTTCCTGGGGATATTCCTCTTCATTTGCCAGCATAATATTTTCCATAAAGTACTTGTACTGGAAATCAACCAGGACATCGGTTTCCTCAAAATCTTCTAGTGCTACTCTTTCATCAAAAAGGAGTCTTTCCAAGAAATAGGCAAACCTCTCCAGCATATCTTCTTCGATTTCCTCTTCACCCTCAACTTCCCCCCACAATCTTATGTAGTCAATATGGGCAAAGAGGGCGGAAAAGTCAAGATCTCCTGGCTGGGGGAAAATCAATTCATCCAAACCATCATCGTATCCGGTATTAACAATGAAACTCTGCAGCACGTCTCCGAAATCATTAATGATTTCATTTAGAAAGTTGGCGATTGTTAAATCTTCTAGAATTTCTTCTTCATCAATATCAATTTCGTTGAAAAGGTCGCATCCTGAGAAAACAATTCCCAGGGCAAGGACGAGAATTAAAAACAACCATTTTTTCTTCTGTAACAATTAAGTTCACTCCTTTGGTAAATTGTTTGATTTTTAATTTTAACTAACAGAGGTTTTTGATCTGGATCTCTCAGAAGGGAACCACATTATTGTAGCCTCCCATAAGGTCCCAGAAGTAAAGATCGACAACCCTGAGTCCGTCCTCATATTGAGCAAGGGCCAACCGGGCTTCTCGGAATTCCTGTTTTTCTTCCTCTTCGATTGTAATTGTCCTGGTTACAGTGAGGTAGAAAAACTGCAACCCTTCCTGGGGATATTCAGCATCCAAGCGGTATAAAAATGGAGTTTCGAAGAAATAATTGAACTGGAATTGGATTAAAATATCGGTATCGTTGTAATCTTCCTGGTTAATTTCCTCACCCTGAAGAAGGCCTTTTAGAAAACCTTCGAAAATTTCCACCAGTTCTTCTGCGCCTTCCTCTTCACTGACTATCCTGCCCCCGGCCCCTCCAAAAGGTCGTAGTGGGAAAAGAAATCAGTAAAATCAAGATCTTCTGCCTCGGGAAATTCCAGGTGTTCAAACGGTTCCTCCAGGGCGGGTACTTCCGGTTCCTCGTAGTAGGTTGCATCGATAAAGCTCTGGACAATGGGCTCAAAATCATTAACCAGTGTGTTTAGAAAATCTGCACGGGATAACTCCTCGGGTAAAACGTCATCCAGATCCACATCATTGAATAATTCGCACCCGGAAAAAAGAAGCCCAAGGACAAGCACCAGAGAAAGTAAACCCCACCTTTTCTTTAACACCAAAAAAAACACCTCCCTATTAAATTTGATTAAAATGTTATACTTAAATAATTTTTCGCCTCTTTTTATAAAAATAAAATTTGTATTTTTTTAAATCAACTGGTTTTTTCGATCAGGAGCGATCGGGGAGCCTAGAAAAGGCGAAAAAAGGGGGGTGTTATCCATTTTTTTCTCCGAACCCAGAAAATAACTCCAGAGTGGACTTCCAATAAAACCCTTTTTTGCGAATATATAAGCTTCAAAACAGAAAGGGCGGGCAAGGGTAATTTAATTAAATTTAAGTTCGGGTTTTTGCTCGCGGGGAAAAAGTCGGCAGGAAGGAAAAATTAAAAAAAAAGAGAAAATTTAAGTATAGGAGAAAAAAGTATTTTTTCAGTGATTGGGGTAACCGCAAAACCCGGTTTTCCAGTGCAAAAATCCATTTTTTAAGGGGGGGGGAAGAAAAAATGCTTAGGAGAAGCTTGAGCATATTGGGATTATCTATCCTTTTACTTTTTTCAGGAATTTTGATACAGCCCGCAGCTGGAAGTGACCTGATTATACTGCACAGCAATGATATTCACGGTCGGATTGAGATGGACGAAGGGCTGATGGGTATGCCGATAATTGGAGCCCTAATTGAAGATTACCGGGCCCGCTATGAAAACGTTCTGGTCCTCGATGCCGGAGATACCATTCATGGTAGACCTGTAACCAACGCATTAGACGGGATAAGTACCGTTAATTCAATGAATCTGGCTGGTTATGATGTTATGGTTCCGGGGAATCATGATTTTAACTTTGGGTATGAACGTCTTCTGGAACTGGAAGAAGAAATGGAATTCGACCTTGTTGCGGCCAATGTTTTTAAAGATGGAGAACTATTGTTTAGGCCCTATGTTATTAAAGAAATTGGAGGCTATAAAATCGGTATTTTCGGTTTGGCCACCCCAGCAACCTACACAACTACCCATCCGGACAACATAGTTGGGATCGAATTTGGTGACATGGTTGAAGCGGGCCGTAAATACGTTGAAATTCTCCGCAATGATTATCAAGTGGACCTGGTAATCGCTCTGGGGCACGTTGGTCTCGGGGGCGATAATTCTTCGACCAGAGTTGCAGAACAGGTTGCAGGAATTGATCTTTTTGTTGACGGGCACAGCCACAGCCGCCTGCCTGAAGGGGAGTGGCACCACGGGACACTTTTTGTCCAGGCCAATGAGTATTCCAAGTATTTGGGGAGGGTTGAAATCGACCTGTCGGGAGAGGAACCACAAATGGTTGCTTCCCTAATCTCCGCTCAGGATGCAATTGCCCAGTACGAGCCGGTCAGTGAGATAGTTGAACTTCTGGAAGAAGCAAGAGATGAAGCACGGCAGAAAATGCTCGGGTTTTAGTGCGCAAGGAGAAAAGGCAACAACCCCGGATTTTCGGGAGAAAAAAATAGAATGGGAGGGATTTGATGAGAAGAAATAGTGTTAAACTATCTCTGCTGGTTGTTTTTGTCTTTCTTTTTGTTATGTCCACACAGGTAATTGCCCTGGACACGGAAATTGGAGAAACCCTTATTTACCTTGTGGGCGACAGGGAGCATGTCCGGACACAGGAAACCAACCTGGGTAATCTTGTTTGTGATATCATTCGTGATTTTACTGGAGCAGATGTTGCGGTATATAACGGGGGAGGTATCCGGGCACCGGCGGATATGGGTTCTCTTACCATTGAAAACGCCATGGATATAATGGCCTTTGAAAACTCGGTAGTAACTATAGAATTAACTGGAGCCGATATTATTGCTGCTCTTGAAAGAGGAGTAAGCTATTATCCTGAAGCCGGCGGTGCTTTTCTCCAGGTCAGCGGCCTGAGATATTATTTTTATGCTAACAGGCCGGTAGGCGAGAGAATCGCCAAGGTTTACGTTGGTGGTGAACCAATTGACGAGAATGCCACCTACACCCTGGCAACCAATGATTTCCTTGTAGCTGGCGGTGACGACTATACTATGTTTGTGGATAAGCCCCAGGTCGCCACTCATGAGTTGAATGATCAGCAAATGTTCATCCGCTATGTCCAGGAAAACAGCCCGATTTTCCCCAAAGTTGAGGGAAGAATCGTAGTTCTTTACGAATAAAACATACTGGAAAAAACGCCTCCTTTTTCAGGGGGCGTTTTTTTGGTTTAAATTACCGGGAGGTTTGACAGGCGAAAACAGGTTAAATAGAATATAAGTAGAAGGTAAATTTTTTTTCTTCAAATTATTATATGGGTTTATTTCCCAGTATTCAGTCTTTAATGTGAGGGAGTATTCGACCGGGTTATGGAAGCGATGGATATCCTCAAAGAACACGGTCAGGTTTTCGGAATAAGTTTAACTCTGACAGGGCAGAACTGGGAAGAGGAACTTGGGGATTAATTTATTGATCTATTAATTGAAAAAGGAGTGCTCTATGGCTTGTCCTTCCAATATATTTCTATAGGAAGCGACCCCAATTTCGACCTTGTTTTGGAACCCGAAGAAAGAGCCGAACTGGTAGAGAGGGTTCGCCATATCCCCCGCAACAAGCCCCTCCCCCTGGCTGATTTTTTGAATGACGGGGAACTTGCCGAAGGCTGTATTGCGTGGGGCAGGCGCTATTTCCACATTACTGCCGCGGGAGATGTTGAACCCTGTGCTTTTATCCATTTTTCCAACCAGAAAATTTTTGAGAAAAGCTTAAAAGAAATACTTTGAAATCCCCTCTTCCGGGCCTATCAAAAGCATCAGCCTTTCAGCAAGAGCCTCCTCAGGCCCTGTCTCCTTATTGATGTTCCCGAAGAACTTTGGGAAATTGCTGAAGAGAGCGGGGCCGGACCAAATCATCCCGGTGCAGATGAGGTTCTCAAGGGAGAAACTGCAAGAAAAATTGAAGTATTGGCGGATAGATGGGCGGAAAAAGCAGAAAAATAAACTAAACAGGAGGTTCGTCTCCTGTTTTTTTTATGGGTAAATTTCTCCTAACCTCCTTAACAAGGCAGTGATTTTTAATTAAATAATTCGGTGATTGAAGAAAACAAACCAAAAGGATATAATGAAATCAAAAGGGGGGTGGGTAGGTGAAAAAGATCTGGAAATTTGCCGGGTTATTATTCCTGGTCAGTATTTTTTTTATCCTGATATCTTCAAACGCACAGGCTCACAAGCCGGTTGATACATCAGGACCGGCAACCAAAGTAAATCCTATAGTTATTACCGAACACAGGGTGTCCTGGGCTGCCTACAATGAATTCCTTACTCCCGGAGAAGTCCATTTCTACAGGCTGGAGGGGGTTAACAGGGGTGAAAAAATCCACCTTTCCTTGCTGGTTCCCTACCTGGAAAGATTAAAGGATTTTTTCCCCGTAATTGCGCTGATGGGGTCCGGCCTGGAAAATGACTTTGCGGGTTTGGACCAGGAAGCGGTCCTGGAATTGCTTAATCCCTCTCCAGAAGAAGGAGTGATCTTAAAACAGTTTGCGGGGGGAGAGGTAGGATCTTTTTTTGAACCATTCACCCAGACCAGGTACTACGAGCGGCAGGAAATGAATATTTTCGCCCCTGCCAGTGGAGACTATTATGCTGCGGTCTTTGACCTGGAGGGAAGAGCTGATAAATATGTTTTTGCAATCGGGGAAGAAGAAAAATGGGGAGCGAGGGATATTTTAAGTATGCCCAGGATCTGGTGGGATGTAAGAATGTTCATGGAAAAAGAAACTTCTACCTATATCACGGCAGGAGTTGTTGCTTCTTCGGCCATTTTAATCGCGGTCTGGTTATTAAAAAGGTAAGCCGGTCGGGCCCCAGAAATATGTGCAGCAATTGTTGGATAATTATCTCAAAGTTAAGAGGATAAAAAGAAGGGGCGAAGGAAGTTAGTTAATAAAAGGGTGGAATTAAACCGGAAAGGGATGAGCTTATGAAATTAACGGTTCTTGTTGATAATAATTCCATTATTGACGATTACCTGCTGGCAGAACCGGGGCTTTCTTTTTTCATTGAAGACGGGGAAGAAAAAATTCTTTTTGACCTTGGTTATTCAGAAATTTTCCTGCAGAATGCTTTCAAACTTGGAATTGACCTTAGTAAGTGTTCAACTATTGCAATCTCCCACGGTCATACTGACCATACCGGAGGTCTTGAAGCTTTTATTAAACTTCTCTGGGAAAAGGGAGAGCAAAAAGAAACTTCCAGCCCGCGCCTTATTCTCCATCCGGATATAATAGGGGATCGAGGAAGAGAAAAGCAAAAAATCCCGGGAATCTTTTCCGGGCGAAGAGCCCTGGAAAAAACCTTTAAGGTCCAGGAAAGTGCTGAACCCGTTTGGATTACAGAAAGGCTGGTCTACCTCGGAGAAATCGATAGAAAATTCCCCTTTGAGGGCAAGGAAAAGGTTAAGGACGACCGGGGTAACGAAAGGATGGTTGATTACCTCCGAGAAGATACCGCCCTGGCTTATGTCGCACCGGAGGGGTTGGTAATCATAACCGGATGCTCCCATTCGGGGATCTGTAATATTGTGGAACACGCCCGCAGGTTCTGTCAGCAGGACCGGATTATTGATATAATTGGAGGCCTGCACCTGCAAAAGCCATCCAGGTACCAACTGGAAGGAACCAGGGAATATATTGCAGGTCTGGGTTTGGAAAAATTCCACGCCTGCCACTGCACGGACTTGCAGAGTAAAATTGAGCTTGCGGAAGTTATGGAAATTACAGAAGTTGGAGTTGGACTGCAGCTTGAATATTAATTGTTGAAATTGTTTAAAGAAAAAAGGAAAAATTCCATTGAAAATGAAGATTTAAAAAGACCCGATTAAGTTAATGCCCGAAATTATTGGGATCGGTTTATTATTCTTCTGGAAAAATACAGAACCGGGGTGAGAAAATGCATAGGGGAGTGGCCTTTTTTTTAGCAGTAGTTTTTTTCCTCCCGGTAATTTCTCTCGCTGCAATTGAAGCCCCATTGGATAAGCAATTTAACTATACCAAAGAACCAGTTTCTGTCCAGGGTGGGGAAATTACCGATGGCCGAGACCTGAGAAATATCAGGTGGGGAAAGCATCCGGAATTTGAAAGGATTGTCCTGGATATCTACAAAGGAGCTTATTATGATAAAGGTCCTGTAGTTCCAGTTCCCTGTTATTTTGTCGTGGAATATGAGTATTACCCATTCCGTTTTACCGTAACCCTAAATGGCATCAGGGCCCGGAACGCTGAATACAGAAGTTTTCCAGAAAGCTCAATCATCGAAGAGACCTATTTAATTCCCTACCTTGACGATAGCGGGATAAAATTTGCCATAGCCCTGGGAGGACCTGTTGAGTTTGAGGTATTTGAACTGCATAATCCGGGAAGGATTGTCCTCGATTTGCGGGAGTTACCAGGTAAAATTGACCTCCCGGAAGTTTACTCCCTGCGGACGGCAACCGGTCTGGGAGTGGAGGACCTTGGCTACCTACAGGAAATAATGATTGGAATGGGTAGTGAAAAACCCAGGATTCTCATGGCCGAAGACGGAAAATTGTTTTTTGAAGAAGGGTATTATGCAACCCAAGCAAAGGCAAGCCAGAGGAAAGATGAAATAGCCTCAAATTCTGAAGGAGTGGAATTCTTTATAGAAAAAAGAGGACCTGCGTCTGTTCCCCAGTAGGAAAAGTTTAATAATTGGAACCGGAAAGGCAGGAGGTGTTTTGCGTGAAAAATCAATTAAAAAATCCCTGGGAAAGGGAAATGCAGAAAAGAAGGGAAGTAATCAGACCAATCAATGAGAAGATTGTCCGGCTCCGGCAGCAGAGCGTTCAATCACCAGTCCGAATTTCCAGAGAAAGAGCCGTGCTGATAACTGAATTTTATAAAAACGAAGTAAATCCGGAAGAATCAGCTCCAGTTAATAGAGCCAGGGCTTTTAAATATTTAATGGAGCGGGTGAGTCTTCCAATAGAAGAAGGCCAGTTGATTGTTGGTTTAAGGGGGACCGGTGCCCAGGAAGTGCCCACCTACCCCGAAATCTGCACGCATACCCCCGAGGACCTGGAGGTTTTAAATTCGAGAGAAAACATGCCCTACCTGGTTGACAGGGAAACCAGGAAATATTACGAGAAAGAAGTAATCCCTTTTTGGCAGGGAAAAACCATGCGAGAGGAGATATTTTCAAGCCTCCCAACTGAATGGATTAAAGCCTACGAGGCGGGGATCTGGACTGAATTCATGGAACAGAGAGCCCCTGGTCATTCTGCAGGGGGAGCAAGGGTTTTCCAGAAGGGGCTGTTGGAAATAAAAGAGGAGATCAAAGAAAAATTCTTCGAGCTCTCCACGGCTGACCCCG
Organism: Halobacteroidaceae bacterium; assembly: GCA_003554585.1. Taxonomy (GTDB): domain Bacteria; phylum Bacillota; class Halanaerobiia; order B1SED10-174; family B1SED10-174; genus T1SED10-26. The sequence continues at coordinate 20,268 of PWGV01000131.1, forward strand.
ATTACGCCGAATATTTTGAGGAATTAAAGGCCATGGACATTTCCGCTGATGCGATTTTGATCTATGCCCGCCGTTATGCCGAAAAATTAGAGAAAATGGCCCGGGAGGAAACAGCCCCCGACCGCAAAAAGGAACTCCTGGTAATGGCTCAAAACTGTCGGCGGGTTCCCGCGGGAGCCCCCGAAACCTTCTGGGAGGCTCTCCAGCATTACTGGTTTGTCCACGTGGGAATAGTTTATGAAACCAACCCCTGGGATTCCTTTACCCCGGGACGTTTGGACCAGCACCTGCTTCCTTTTTATCAGAAAGAGGTAGCAGAAGGCCGCCTGGAAAAGGAGCAGGCCAAGGAGCTGCTCCAGGCATTCTGGTTAAAATTTAACAATCAACCCGCAGTACCCAAGGTAGGGGTGACTGCCGAAGAAAGTTTTACCTACAACGACTTTTCCAAGATTAACCTGGGTGGAGTAACCCCGGAGGGAAGCGATGGAGTAAATGAGCTTTCTTCTCTTATCCTTGAAGTTTTCGACGAAATCCGAACCCTGCAGCCCAACCTGGCAGTTCTAACCAGCAATAAAAACCCCGAACGCTACCTCCTCCAAGCCCTGGAGGTTGTTGGGCCAGGATTTGGAGAACCACCATTTTTTAACGCGGATGGAGCCATTGTTAAGATTCTGCGGCAGGGGAAAACCCTGGAGGACGCCCGGAACTCTGGAGTAAGTGGGTGCGTGGAGACCGGTTCTTTTGGCAAAGAAGCCTACATTTTAACAGGGTATTTTAACCTGTCCAAAATCCTGGAAATTACCCTCAATAACGGCCTGGATCCCGCAACAGGAGAGAAAATCGGAATTGAAACCGGCGATCCCAGTTCTTTTGCTTCCTACCAGGAACTCTGGGAGGCCTTTCAAAAACAGGTCAAGCATTTCCTGGACATAAAAATAAGGGGCAACGAAATAATTGAAGAAATTTATTCCAGGAAATTCCCTGTTCCCTTTATGTCTCTCTGGATTGAAGATTGTGTGGAGAAGGCCAAAGACTATAATTCGGGTGGAGCCAGGTACAATTCCCAGTATGTCCAGGTGGTCGGGCTGGGAACCCTTGCTTTTAGCCTGAATGCAATCAGGCAGCACGTTTTTTCCAGTAAAAACCTGACCATGAAGGAATTGCTGCAGGCCTTAAAAGAAAATTTTTCCGGGGAAAAAGAAATTACCCGCCAGCTCCTTTTAAACAAAACTCCCCGCTATGGCGAGGACGAGGAGGATGCAGACCGGGTTGCCCGGGATATTGTAGATGAAATGGTCAATTTAATTGAAAGCTATCCTCCCTCGGCAATCCGAAATGCTGCCCGCCGAACCTATTTTCTCCCTACTACAGTCCACGTCTATTTTGGCCGGGTTACCGGGGCAACTCCGGACGGGAGAAAAGCTCGGAAACCGGTTTCAGAAGGTGTTTCACCGGTCCAGGGGAGCGATAGAAAGGGAATATCTGCAGTGTTTAAATCCGTTGCCCGGTGCGACTGGGAAAAAACGGGAGGAGCCCTACTAAACCAGAAGTTGACGCCGGATCTTTTGGAAGGGGAGGAAAATAAAAAGAAGCTGGTTAAATTGATCAAAACATTTTTCAATCTTGGGGGCCACCATGTCCAGTTTAACATTGTCAGTCGTGATCTTTTGCAAAAAGCCCAGGAAAATCCCCGGGATTTCCAGGACCTGATGGTCCGGGTTGCTGGTTACAGCGATTATTTTGTCAATCTCCCTAAAGGACTCCAGGAAGAGATAATTTTGCGGACAGAACACACAGAAATTAGGTGATTAACTTTTCTCCACTTTCCCCGCAAGGAGGTTGTAAGAAGTTCATGGCAGGAAAAGGCTTGATAACGGATATAAAAAGATATGCAATCCACGATGGACCCGGAATCAGGACAACGGTTTTTTTTAAGGGGTGTCCTTTAAACTGCTTGTGGTGTCATAACCCCGAATGTATATCGCCGGGCAAGGACCTGATGTATTTCGAGTATAAGTGTATTGCCTGCGGTTTGTGTGTGAAAATCTGTCCCGAAGGGGCATTAAAACTGACAGGTAAAGGGATTGATATAGATTATCAACTTTGCACTTATTGTGAGAAGTGTAGTGAGGTCTGTCCCACCGGTGCCCTGGAAATTAAGGGGCGATTTTATTCCGTCCCGGATTTGCTGGAAGAGATTGAAAAGGACCTGCTTTATTATGATAGCTCCGAGGGGGGAGTGACTTTCTCGGGAGGAGAACCCCTTTTCCAGCCGGAATTTTTGCGGGAGGTTTTAAAGGGCTGCAGGGAGGGGAAAATTCATACTGTCCTGGATACTGCGGGGTGTGCTCCCCGGGAGGTAATGGCTTCGGTCATGGAATATGTTGACCTTTTTTATTACGACCTCAAATTTGCAGATCCAGCAGAACAGGAGCGATTTACGGGTTCAAATTCTGATCTGGTCCTCAAAAACCTGGAAATGCTCTGCCAGGAGGGCCGGGGAAAGGATATTGTTATTCGCTTTGCTGTAATTCCGGGAATTACAGACACGGAGAAAAATGTAAAGGGATTAATGGAGATTCTATCTTCCATGGAAGGCCTGGGAGAAATCCACCTCCTGCTCTATCACGATGTCCGGGAAAAATTTCGCCGCCTGGGCCGGGAGTTTTTGCTAACGGAGCTTGAAGTTCCTGCGAGAGTAAGAATGGAGTACCTGCAGAATAAATTTTCTGCTCTGGACTTAAAGGTAAAGACCAATACTTAAATAAAAATTCCCGGGTTTTTCGCCCGGGAGTTTGATTTGAAATGGAAAAGCCGCCATCTGGGGAAGGCGGAATTGTTAGAAAGAAAAAGATTTCAATTGTTGAACCCCATTGGGGAAAAAACCCTGCCGATTTCTACAAAAATAATCAAGGTGCTGAGAACATGAGACAGAAACCCCGGATCAAGGTAAGAAGAAATTAAAAACCGGCAAGGTTTTCCAGCGAAAGAATGGCTCCTGCCCACATGTGAAAGTCCCCCTTACAAATTGTTTTTTTGATTTTTCATCCAAAAATTCACCAATTCCCTTTTGTTATTGGATTTTTTGCCCTTTATTAAATCTGGTGTAGAGGATGTGTGAATTTGAGCGTTTTCCTGGAGGGTAAAAAAGTCAGGTTGAGGTCGCTAATGAAGGAGGACCTGCCCCGCCTGCAGAGATTAATGGGAGATCGGGAAACAAGGGAAATGGCTGGAGAAGTATACCTTGTGACAGAAAAGGGAATGCAGGAATTTTATGATAAGTTCCAGGAAACTTCCAACAGGATCTGGTTGATAATAGAGGACAGGGAGACTCAAAAAATAATTGGGGAAACTGGCTTCCTGCGGATTTTCTTTCCCTGGAAGACTGCTGATTATTCTCTTATTCTGTGGGATAGGAGTTATCGGGGTAAAGGGTACGGGAGAGAAGCCGCTGAATTGATGCCGGACTATGGTTTTAACACAATAAACCTTCATAGGGTGGCCATTGGAGTGGTTGCCTGGAATGAGGGGGGAATTGGGTTTTGGAAAAACATTGGCTTCCGGGAGGAAGGGAGGCAAATTGATGGGTTTTTATCAGGGGGAAAATTTGCTGATTTTGTAATGCTTTCCTTGCTTGAAGATGATTATAGGGAAATCAAGAAAACCAATTGAGGGGCTGATTTCTTTTGACTGACTGGCTAATTGAACCTTCCTACAAATTTGACCTGGCCTGTTTTTGTAACCTTTTCAGTGACCGGGAACAATACCGAAAAGCTCATCCTGAAGGCTGGAAGCTGTTTGCGGATTTATTCAGAGAAAAACAGGAATTTTTGGAACTGGCTCATGCCTTGAATAACCAGGGTTTCCTTGTCAGCTCTGCTTTGATTGCTATTTTTGACAGCAACGATTATAAGGGGATGGATATTGATAAAATATGCGAGGTTGCAGAAAAACCCGAGTTAAGAGAAAATAAACTCCGCCCCTATTTTTTGAATTATCAGATCCTTGATGCGAAACAGTGGGAACAATATAGCCCCTTAATGGAGCAGTTGACAGCACTGGCCCGCCACATCCACGGGGGAGGGTTTCCCGTTTACTGGCAGGAGAGTTGCCTTACAGAAATTGAAAACAGGTGCGATGAATTCAGGCGGGAGGTAGTTAAATACCCCGTATTGGAAGAGGTCAATGCTCTCCTTGGAGAGGAATATGCCCGAAAAAAGAGCACTATTTCCCTGTACCCAGGCAAATTTGCAGCTCCTTTCGGGACCAGCCTGGCCGGACAGGGTTTTGTTTCTGACATCCGCTGGAAACTGGAGCAGACCATTGCTGTTGCCATCCACGAGATGCTGCACCCACCTTTTGACCGGGAGGAATTAAACCGGATCGGTGAAAGGCTTGTGGGGGATGACCTCGTAAGAGAAGCCAGGGAATTGTTGCCCCCGTACTATTATGCAACTCCGGGGCTTTTCCTGGAAGAGAATGTTGTAGAAGGAGCCCAAGTGTTTTTAGCCGAAAAACTCGGTCTGGAAAAAGATCCCCTGAAATATTTTATTGAACATGACCAAGGGAGCCACGTTATATCTGTCCTGGTTTATGATTACTTAAAAAGACCCAGGGCAGGGGAAAAATCCAGTCTCGAACAGATTATTCTGGATATGGTTGAGCAAAAAATTCTCTTTCCGGGGAATATCAAAAAAAATTACCTGGTTGTATATGAAAAAGCAGGAAAGTTGGGCCAGGTTCCCTTCAAATTTTGATTTCTGGAAATAATAGATTTAGATTGTAAGGGCTTAACTTTGAGTCAGAAAATTGAAATGAGAAGGAAGGTGAGGGTAATGTTCAAAAATGCCCTGGTCCGTATTCCCTGCAGGAAAATTTCTGATGGTATTTCCTCTTCGGGGCCTGGTTTACCGGATTACAGGATAGCCTTAAAACAACATCAGCAATACGTTGCTGCCCTGGAAAAATGCGGAGTCAGGGTATATGCTCTTCCGCCGGATGAGCAATACCCGGATTCTACCTTTATCGAGGATACAGCAGTTTTGACGGAGAAATGTGCAGTAATCTGCCGACCGGGTGTTTCCTCCCGCCGGGGAGAGGAGCAAAAAATAATAACCCCGCTGGGAGAATTTTATGATAATCCTGAACTTATTGAACACCCTGGAACCCTTGAGGGTGGGGATGTTTTAAGGATAGGGGACCATTTTTTTGTGGGCCTTTCCTCTCGAACCAACAGGGAGGGTTTTATCCAACTGGAAAGGATCCTTAAAAAGTATGGGTTTTCGGCATCGCCGGTAAAGCTGAAAGAAGCACTGCACTTAAAAACAGGGCTTGCTTACCTTGAAAACGGGGAAATCCTAGTCGCGGGGGAGTTCAGGAAAAAAGAAGAATTCCAGAAGTTCAAAAAGATTGAAATAGGGGAGGACGAAAGCTACAGTGCCAACTGTATCTGGGTAAATGGCCGGGTCATTATCCCGGAAGGTTACCCCCGGACCCGGGAGAAGATTGAGCAGGCGGGATACCCGGTTAAGAGTGTCGATGTTTCAGAGTTCAGGAAGCTGGACGGGGGAGTCAGTTGCCTTTCTTTAAGGTTTTAGTTTTGGACCTGATAATTATTTTCAGGGTTTTAATAATGGATTAAAAGAACCTGGAGAGAAGGCGAATTTGGTTTAGGGCATTAGCTATTTTTCCCAGGTTGAATAGATTATAGATTCTAGGGCAAAGCAGGGGACCAGAGAGAAGGGTTTTTTAAATAGATAATTAAGGAAAAAAGCCCGGAAAAAAGCTGACCTTTAATCCGGACTTCAAATATAGTTATTGTAAACGACCCGTCTATCCTTTTAAATAACCAGGGGAAGATGGGTTTTTTATTGTTACTCTTTTCCAACCGGGCAGTTAAATTCACATACCCGGCAGAATTTGCAGATGCTTTTTTGCCCGTTTCCTGATTCCTCGAGGGCTTTTTCCATCTCATCGTGGCATTGCAGGCGGCTGTAATTCCCAATTTTACCGGGTAGTTTAAGCAGGCCTGTTTTTTCCTGGGAAAAAATTATTTCGGAGAAGGCTTCCTGGGGACAGCCTTCCAGGCAGTACTCTCCACACCCCGAACAGGGATTGTATTCAATAGGCCCTGTTGGGGGAAGCTTAATACTAAGAATAAGGGCGCGGAGCCGGATTCTCGGGCCAAAACCAGGGGTAATTAACAAATTGTTTTTTCCAATTGTACCCAGGCCCGCCCAAACAGCAACGTCTTTAAGAAAAATACCTCCATTTTCCACGTGATATGGGGGGCGATATGTTTCTATTCGGGGGTAACTGTTTTTAAGCCAGGACTGGAGGCCTTTAATAATCTTGATTAATTCTTTATTTCCCGGGGGAGAACCCTCGCCGTACCACCAGTCCATTTCGGGTTTGTCTTCGGGGTGGGAAAGACCTATTACGATAATGCTTTTTGCCATTTCTGGCCAGGTTTCAATTCCCGCTTCTTTTGTTCCGTCCCCCAGCCCAACTTTTATGGCAGGCAAATGGGGTGCCAGCTGAGAAGACGGGGAACTTCGGGCTTTTTCCGGGCTTGCAATACCCACCAGGTCTGCTCCGAGTTCTTTCCCTTTGTTCAAGATGGTGGAACTGAAACTTAATATTTCCCTGTTTTGCATTTATAAATCCTCCTATTATTAATTCTTCAGTGTTAGATTCTGCTAGCAAGGGGCTGGTAAATTTATTGGGAGTTTATTAATTATCCCCTAATATTTTAGCTTCCAGAAAATAATTACTATTCCTTTAAGCTAAATACCGGGGTAGGAAAAAAAGAAAAGAAAATTTAAACTGGAAAAGGGGTTCATTTTAGAATTTATTTTCCCCTTCCCCTCTGGGATGGGACAAGCAGCGAGAAAACCGGAGAAAAGAAAACCCCTTCCTGCTTGAAAAGGAAGGGGTTCTTAATTAAAAACCAATTTCTTAATTTTTGGGTTGAAGTTTCATCTCGAGGGCTTCAATCTTCCAATCATCATTTGATTTGATAAAATCTGCTTTTAAATAACCGGAATAGGTAACAGTGTTAATATCCATTTCCAGCTGGGCCTGGAGGGTTGCCACATTATTGCCCACATCAATTATTCCCCTGATATCACTAATTGTGTCTCTGTCAAAAGAAATATCATCATCAAGAGAAGTTCCGTCGGCAAAAATAGAAATGTTGGAAATGTCCTGGCTCCGGAGGTAATCGTATTTTTCCCATTCATCCTGGAGATCAGCGGGGACCTCGTCCCTGTCCGTTGCATTTAAGAAAACTATGAAATCACTTTTGCTGACGTTTTCAATTTTAATGTGAACGGAAAAATCTTCCTCGCTTATGGAAATATCACTGGAAGAGGTATTGTTTTCTGGACCAATTTCAATTTCCATGGACACCTGCGAAGCCAGGCTATCTTGGGCATTCTGGGGGAGGTCATCGCTGCCTTCTAAAACGTCGGAAAAGCCAGGCGCAAAATCAGCGAAGGAGTTGGCAATATCGATCTGGTCCTGGATTTTCTGGATGATCCCGCAGCCGGAAATGCCCAGGGTAAAGATAATTAAAAATAGAATAATTAAAGGTTTTTTCCTCATTTTATCCTCCTTTCTCCCGGAATTTCCCGGTATAAAATCAAGAAAAAAAGAGCAAACTTTGTCCTGTTAATACAATAATACCACAAATTTTGGCCAGGTGTAAAAAAATTTTTTAGTTAATCTTTTCTATTTTGCGTGCTTGCAGGAGGTGAATAAAAAGGAATTGATTACTATCAGCAGTTTAAATTGGCTGATAATAAAAAAATGAGTAAAAGAAAATTGATGTTCCCGCGGCAGGGGAGGAAAAGGAA
>PWGV01000164.1 GCA_003554585.1 Halobacteroidaceae bacterium
AACCTTGAAGAAGTTGAACGAGCCCGGGAGCGCGTTCCCTTCTTAAGGGACCTCCGCCCCGACCTCTATTCCAGTTAACAGGAGGCCAAAATGATCTGGGCAGAAGTAATTGAGATTAGCAAATTTATTGACTCCCCCCAAATTGATCGGAAGGCTGTCCAGGCAGCCTTCCCCCCCCAATTTCAACCCAAGATCACATCCCCAACCAGTGATGTTGATCTGGCAAAAATAACAATCCCCGGGAGCCTGGGCCGTATCAGGGGCGGTAAACAGTCAACCCTGGGGATCATTGGGCGTTCGGAAGGAATTGGAGCACGCCCGAAGGTAAACGGCCTTATTTCCGACAGCGACGGAGCAATCGTTGCCCTGGCCGCAGCCCTGAAAATTTCCAGGATGATAGAAAAGGGAGAAAATATTGCGGGAGATCTAATTTTCACAACTCACCTCTGTCCCCGCGCTAAAATTAAAGAGCACGACCCGGTACCATTTGTTATCTCCAAACTGGATATGGAAAAAGCTATTAGTTTTGAGGTTGATCCAGCCATGGAGGCCATCCTTTCCATCGACGCAACTAAAGGAAACCGTATTCTAAATCAACGGGGAGTTGCAATAACTCCCACCCTGAAGGAAGGATATCTGCTGAGAGTATCCGAAGACCTTCTGGATATTTTGGAAACGATTACTGGAAAACCACCTTTGGTCTTACCCCTGACCACGCAAGATATCACCCCTTATTCCAATGGCCTCTACCATATCAACAGTATTATGCAGCCCGGAACAACTACCAGTTCGCCAGTTGTAGGCGTAGCCATTACCAGTGAAACAGCTATACCTGGATGCGCAGCCCATTCCACGAATCTTTCTGACCTGGAAACCGCAGCTAGATTTGTCGTTGCAACCGCCCAAAAATTCGCTCAAGGCAATTGCAGTTTTTATGACCCAGAAGAATTCAATCTGATCCAAAAACTTTACGGACCTCTAAACCACCTAACCGGAAAAGAAAACAATATTCCAGGATCACCCTCAAATTAAATTGTTGCAAAACCTGGTGTAAACCCCTCATAACCAAACCAGGTCTCAGGCAGCCCCATGGGCTGCCCTTTTTTTGAAAACAAAAAAGGGGGCTTAGCCCCCTTTAAATTTTTTCTGCCGAACCAAATTCGCGAATTTTTTCAATTACCGTTTCCTTGATCGCCTCCCGGGCAGGCCCGAGATATTTTCTGGGATCGTAAAGGTCAGGTTTTTCTTCGAAAATCTCCTTTACCCGCCGGGTGAAGCTGAACTGATTTTCAGTATTAACATTAATCTTGCAGGTTCCAGACTTGATGGCTTTTTTAATATCAGCAGTGGGAATGCCCGTACCTCCGTGCAGGACCAGGGGACATCCAGTCATATCCCGAATCTTTCCCATCCTCGCAAAATCAAGGTTCGGTTCTCCCTTGTAGGGTCCGTGAACAGAACCAAGAGCGGGAGCGAGGAAATCGACTCCTGTTTTTTCCACCAGCTCCAAGCATTCTTCGGGGATTGCGTATGCTTTTTCCGCGTCTTTTACAATAATATCATCTTCCTCCCCGCCAATTCGGCCCAGTTCAGCTTCTACCGAAACCCCCAGGGCATGGGCCACATCAACAACCCTCCTGGTCTGGGCGATATTTTCTTCCAGCGGAAGGCTGGAGCCGTCAAACATTACCGATGTAAAACCAGCCCGGATAGCCTGCACGCACTTTTCAAAACTGGATCCATGATCGAGGTGGATAGCGACCGGAACAGTTATACCGTATGTATCGATTAGGCCCTTGACAATATCAACCGCTACCCGGAAGCCTCCCATATAGCGGGCCGCTCCTTCTGATACACCGCAGATTAAAGGAGAACGTTCTTCGTCGGCTGCCTGAAGGATGGCCTGGGTAAATTCCAAGTTGTTCAGGTTGTAATGCCCCACCGCATAACCTTCAGCAAGAGCTTTTTCCAGCATTTCCTTCATCGAAACCAGTTGCATCAAGTTACCTCCTATCCGAAAATTTTAATTTAGACAGTTAAGGGAATAACGGTATCCACCAGGGAAACCGCTACCCTTATTTTAATATATTCTCTCCATATTTGTTTTCCCCTTCACAGAAAAAAGACCGGCAGAACCGGTCTTTTTTTAATTACCTCCGGTGACCAAAACCTCTCATTCCCCCGAAGAAACCGCGCCTTCCAGAAGTCCTTTCCCGGCAGAAGGATCCTTCCCGGGAAAACCAGGGAATTTTCTCTTCTTCTTCCCTTGCCTGGAGACGCTCCGTCATCCGCTCGTATCTCTCTTCGGTGATCAGGCCTCTGGAAAAAAGACCTTCGATAAATTCTCGCTGCAACTCTATTCTGCGCTCCCAGTATTCGGTTATGAAATTTCTATCTTCTTCCGAAAGTTCATCCCGGGCAAGAACAGGGAGCATTACACCGACCAGGAGGGCAAGGACCAGTGCCCCGATTATCGTTTTACGCATTTTCAATCCACCTCCAAGGTGATTTTTATTTACCTCACTTCCTATTATAAAGGTGGATTTTGAATTAATTATGAATTGGGGATAAAAAATCTAAAAATTGTCCCCTTCCCCTTTTCTGACTCCAGTTCAATATTTCCTTTCATCAATTCTACAAGTTCCCGGGCAATAGCAAGACCGATCCCGGTCCCCTGTTTTTTATTGCCCTGCCCCCGATAGAAGCGTTCGAAAATATAGGGGCGGTCCTCGGAAGGAATTCCGGGGCCGGTATCCCCAATCTCGATCTCAATTCCCTTTTCCCCTGCTTTTATAAAGCACCAGATCTTATCCCCAGGGGAGGTATACCTTCCGGCATTTTCCAGGAGGTTCTGTAAAACCTCTTTAATAAGGCCGGGGTCACCCCTGAATTTATTTTCAGCAATTTCCCAGTTGAAATTCCTGTCCTCTTCCTCTAAATCCCGTTTCCATTTTTCCAGGTAACCTTTAAAAACTTCTTTAGGAGAGAATTCCCTGGTTTCAAGTCGCCGGCTTTCCACGCGAGCCAGCCTCTGTAAATCGCCAACCAGCCTGATCAACCTGTTCACCTCTTCTTCCAGTTCCTGCAGGTGCTCGGGATCAGGTTTAATTACTCCATCCTGCATCCCCTCGATATAGTTCTGGATGGACATTAGGGGGTTGTGCAGTTCGTGAGCAAGGTCCGAAGTCATTTTCCTCCTTAAACTCTCCAGGTGTTGAATACTGCGGGCCATCTGGTTAAAAGTATCGCCCAGGTCCTCCAGTTCATCCCCGGTCTTTAAATCGACCCGGGTTTCCCATTTGCCCCTGCTGAAACGGCCAGCGGCCTGCTGCAAAAGGTTAAGGGGGCGAGTTATTTTCCCGGCGCTAAAGGCACTCAGGAGCAGTGCCCCGGTCAAAGAAATTACAAGAGCAATCAAAAGGGAACGTCGGATTGAAGCCTGAAATGCTATTTCGCTCGGGGTCCACATTTCAGGGCCAAGCCGGGACAGCAAAGTAATTTCCAGCTCCTCTCCCCCGGCCTGGACCACTGCACTGCTGGAAAAAATCTTTCCTTCTTCTTCTGCCGAAGCCCAGCCCCGCCTCATCATGGGCATTTGCTCCCGGCTGTCGAAAATAACTTCTCCAGCCTGATTGCTTATAATAATCCCCAGATCTTCTTCCATTCGGAGCAGCCTGTTTATGGTCATGGAAAAACTCCGCTGGTCAAAAACACCCTCCCCGGTAGTGAAAAATTCCAGCAGGCGCTGATGCCGCTCTATAATATTTTCTTCCAGGTAGCGGTCGAAATGGTCCCGGAAAGCAATGCTGCTGATGAGAGTAAGGGTAACCAGGGAAAAGAGAATCCCAATGGTCAGAATAAGCATCAGTCTGCCCCGTATACTTTTCATTTTTCTTTCCTCCCGCTGAATTTATAGCCCCGACCGTACAGGGTTTGAATAAACTGCCCGGAGTCCAGACCCATTTTCTTCCGGATATTTTTGATGTGGGCATCAATTACCCGATCAAATCCATCATAAGCCGGGCCATGGATTTTTTCCAATAAGTCCTCCCGGGAGAAGGGCCGGCCCGGGTTTTGGGCCAGTAGGGCCAGAACCCGGAACTCGGTCTGGGTTAACTCCACCTTTTCCCTGTTAATAAAGGACTCCTGGCGGTCCAAATCTATTTCCAATTTCTCCTCTTCAATAACAAAAGAGAGTTTACTAACCCTTGGGGCCTTACCGGTCCGCCGCAGCAAAGCCTGGATCCGGGCAACCAGTTCCCGCAGGCTGAAGGGTTTAACCAGGTAGTCATCAGCACCCAACTGCAGTCCCCGAACCCTCTCTTCTTCTTCCCCGTAGGCGGTAAGCATAATTATCGGAAGCTTGGAACCTTTTTCCCGCAGCCGGCTGCAGATATCTTCTCCCTGCATCTTCCCCGGGAGCCGAAGATCGAGAACCAGGAGGTCGGTTTCGCCTTTTTCCAGGGCCTGCCACCCCTCTTCGCCGGAAAGAAACCACCTAACTGAAAAACCTGCTTCTTCCAGGAAAGCACGGGTAATTTTGCCCACCTTCTCTTCATCTTCGATCAAAAAAATTTCCTGCATAACCCTCACCCCTTTTCAGAATACCACTTTCGGGGGACAATAACAATTTTTTTTAAATTATGGTAAAATGGATCCAGGGGGGATAATTATGCAGGAAATTCCCGATAATTCAGTTCGCCATCAATCAATAATCGAAGATTTTTTAAGCCATCACCTGAAAAATGGCAGGTTCCGGGGGGCGGTAATCGGTTTGAGCGGAGGGATTGATTCTGCAGTTATCGCTGACCTGGCCAGGAATGTCCTGCCCGGGGATAAAATAAGAGTATTTTTCCTCCCGGAAAGAGATACCTCCCCGGAAAGCGAGGAAGATGCGCGGCTCCTTTCCGAGCACCTGGGGTTGGAACTACTAACCTTTGACCTCACACCTGCCCTTGCTGCGCTGGACATTTACAAAAACCCTGCTGCCCGGGTCGTAAAAAAGGGCGGAATAAATCGGGTACTGTACAGATTCAGCAGCTGGTTGGAAGGTGAAGACGCTTTCTCCAGGGGATTCGGACCTCAACCTTCTGGAGTAATTAATACTGCAACTTCTTTCTACCGCAGTAAACACCGGATGCGGATGACCTGTTTATTTTACCAGGCCGAATACCTGGGTTTTGCCGTCCTGGGCGGGCTGAATCGCAGCGAATACCTGACGGGGTTCTTTGTCCCGCATGGAGATGATGCCGCTCACCTTGCTCCCATCCTGCCCCTTTATAAAACCGAGGTTTTTCATCTCGCCCGCCACCTGGGGTTACCCCAAAAGTTCCTGGGAAAAACTCCTTCCCCGGACCTGGTCCCCGGGCTGGACGATGAATTTATCCTGGGGATGGAATACGAACTCTTGGACCGGGTCCTCTGGGCCTTAGAGGCAGGATGCGAAGTCAGCGAAATAACAGAAAAACTGGCCATCGAAGCAAGGAAAGTTTCAGCATTGCAGTCCCTGGTCAATAAAATAAAAATGTCCGCATTTCCCTTTTATCCCCAGGAAATTCGCGAGCTTCCTGGTTCTGAGAATTAATTAGCGGCCTGAAATCAGGCCGCTTTTTCATTTTTTTTATTTGTTTATTTGCCCATCTTCCAGGCCCCTATCCGGTCCAGAAAATCGTGGGCATACCCCGCTCCTCTGCTGACCACAACTCCCAGCAGCAAGGTTCCCAAAAAGGGGACCTTTTTTTCTACCCCGACCAGGGGAAAAATATCCAGCTCTAACAGGTAGAGAATGGGGAGGGAAATTCCCAGGGCAACCAGTTTGGGCCAGCGAATATCCGAGCGGACCAGTTCCTTAACCCATTCCACTACTGCCTCGATCAGGATAGCGGCCAGGACAACAAGGCCCAGTTTATCCATATTCTCACCTCCTAGTCAAGAACATAACGGAAACCCAGAGAAGCCCGGTGTTCAAATTCCAGCCCCTCCTCCCCCACCGGGATTTCCCAGGAACCCCGATAGCGCCCGTTTATGGTCAGGTCTTCATGCAGGCGGTGGCGGAAAGTAACTGTAAGGGTGTTCTGGTGAAAGTTTTTCTCCAGGGCCCCGGGATAATTGCGGAACTGGAACCTGAAACGACAGGTATAGGTGGTTCTTGGGGAAGGATAAAAATTGACCTGGAATTCCGGGATTAAAGCGAGGTAACTGCTGGCCGGGGCATGCGGATAATTCCTGCCCCGGAGAGTCAGGTAATAATAAATCCGCCAGTAATCCGATTTCTGCCAGGTCACATTGCCCCGAAATTCCTGCATGGTACTGGTAAACCTGAGCCGGTCGGTATAATTTCTTTTCTGGATTTCGTACCGCAAGGAATAACTGCTGTCCGGGGTCAGGTCTGCAGCAAAGCGAAAATAAGCCCGTCTGAAGGTATAGCTATCTTCCTCCCCCTGGACTAAATCAAAAAACTTCTCTCCCGTTTCAATGCTTCCGGTTATCTCCCTGGCTTCCCCGGGCAAAGTAAAAAGGAGGAGAAACAGTAATAGCCAGAGCAAGGCTTCACCCCCTTTTTTACTATATATTCCATATAATTCAATTTTTTCCTTTATTTTTCAATTATTTCTTTTTAAACAAAAATTAAAAGGCTTGGAAATACTGGTAAGCAGGGCCTTGATAATTTTGCAAGCCGGCTTTCCCGTTAATCACGTTTCCTCTTCTACTCAGTTAAACTTTTTCCAGGGCTCTTTCCAGGTCCGCAATTAAATCTGCAGCATTTTCCAGCCCGACTGAAATCCGGACCAGGCTTTCATTGAGCCCGAACATTTCCAGTTCCCCGGAAGAATAATCGCGGTGGGTCATGGCAAAGGGATATTCAATCAGGGTTTCCGTATCGCCCAGGCTCACGGCAAGCTTGATCAGCTCCAGGCCACTTAAAAGGCTGCGGGCAGCTTCCTGCCCCCCTTTTAGTTCAAAAGATAACAATGCTCCGAACCCATCCATCTGCTCTGCAGCAAGTTCATGGCCGGGGTGGTCAGCGAGTCCGGGGAAAAATACCTTTTCTACTTTTGGATGCGCTTCAAGGTAGCGGGCAATTTTCAGAGCATTGGCACCGTGTTCTACCATCCTGACCTTGAGGGTCTTAAGGCCCCGCAGCATTAGCCAGGCATTAAAAGGGCTCAACACCCCTCCCAGCTCGGTCAGGAAATTAAATTTCAGGTAACTTGCGTATTCCCTGTCCCGGCAGACTGCAACCCCGCCCAGGGCATCTCCGTGGCCTGAAATATACTTGGTAGAACTATGAACCACGACATCTGCCCCCTTAGTTAGCGGTCGCTGCCAGTAGGGGGTTGCTATGGTATTATCAACTACCAGAGCAACATCAGGGCCTATTACTCCCTTGATTTTCTCCAGGTCAAGAATATCCAGGGTGGGGTTGGCCGGGGTTTCCAGAAAAACTGCTTTCGTTTGAGGAGAAATCGCCTTTTTAAGCTCTTCGGGGCTGGTCATATCCAACTGCCCGGTTTTAATTTCGTACCGGGGGAGCAGTTCCCGGACTACTTTATGGCTTGAACCATAGAGAACCCGGTGAGCA
>PWGV01000178.1 GCA_003554585.1 Halobacteroidaceae bacterium
CAATCTCAATTACTTCTTCGATTTTAGACATATTCTGCCGGATATCTGTAGTCGGGTTAATGTTTGCAAGAAGTAAAGAAGGCCTTTCCTCCAGGTTACAATAAGTCCTTTCAACAATGCGGGTGATCAAAACTCCCACTTCCTTTCCCCGTTAACGCGTTATAAGTTAATTTCTATCCAAGTTCGCAAATTCCCCCCTAAACCTCCTTAATCAGCAAAATCCCCTGGAAAAACCAGGGGATTTTCATCAATCTTCTGAGACCTTGCACAATTTCCCTTCTGAACTCAAATCTTCTAATGCCGATAAAACCCTTTCTTTTTCTTCGGGAAGCGAGTAATTTTGCCTTTCCTGAAAGAGAGCCTTTAAAAGACAGTAAATCATTAAAACCATTAGGAGCATAAAAGGAAAACCGCCAATAATTGAAGCAGTTTGCAGGGCCTGCAAACCACCGGTAAAAAGAAGAATGGAAGCGATGGCCCCTTCAATTATTCCCCATGTGGCCCTTAACTGGTAAGGGGGATTTAACATTCCTCCTGAAGTTAGCATCCCATTAACATAGGTCCCTGAATCAGATGAAGTTATAAAGAAAATCGCAACCAGAAGCATACCAACCAAAATTAAAACCTGTGAAGCAGGAAGCAACTCCAGGGCGGCGAAAAACCCTGCAGCTTCATTTCGCGCTACGGCGTCTGCAATTCCCCCCGTGCCAAAATGTTCCTCGTAGAGAGCCGCCCCCCCAAAAACACTGAACCATATTATACTAACAAGGGTGGGGACCAGCAAAACCCCGACCACAAAAGTCCGAAGTGTTCGACCCCTAGAAATCCTTGCTATAAATGTTCCCACAAAAGGTGCCCAGGCCAGCCACCATGCCCAGTAAAATACCGTCCAGGCTCCATACCACCCTTCCGTCCCTTCCCCTGCAGCATCCAACCCAAAAGACATTTTTATTAAATTTTGCAGGTATTCTCCGGTAGAATGGGTCAGCAGGTTCAGGATAAAAAGAGTTGGCCCCAGCAGGAAAACCAGGATGAGAAGTCCTATGGCCAGAACTAAATTTAACCTGCTCAAATTTTTAATACCCCGGTCAATCCCTGTTATCGTAGAAGCAACAGCAGCGATAGTAATAACGACCACAATTCCCACCCAAAGACGCTCCGTGCTTTCAATACCAAACAGGGCTTCAAAACCCGAGCCAATCTGCATTGCCCCCAGTCCAAGAGATGTAGCCAGGCCAAACATTGTGGCAAAAACCCCGATTACATTAACCAGTACGCCCCAACCACCCTCAATTCCCTTTCTCCCCAGGATCGGCTCCAATGTGGAACTTAGCATCATCGGTAGATCCTTCCGGAAGCTGAAATAGGCCAGGGAGGCTGCGACAACAGCGTAAATGGCCCAGGGGTGAAAACCCCAGTGGAAAATTGAATACCGCATAGCTTGATGAATTGCTCCTGCAGTATACGGTTCTCCCATCGGCGGCCAGATATAGTGAGAAATGGGCTCGGAAACTCCCCAAAAAATCAGGCCAATACCCATACCACAGCTGAAAAGCATGGCAAACCAGGTTAAAAGTGGGTACTGGGGATGCTCATTATCCTTACCCAACTTAATACCTCCCAGGGGACTGACCAGCACGAACAAGATCAATATTAAAAAAACACTTACCGAAAGAATAAAACTCCACCCCAAATATTCAACCATGAAAGAAAAAATTGAATTCATCCATGCCTCTGCAGTCACGGGCATTGTCATCCCAAAGAGAACAAATGCTATGGTAATTATTAAGGCACAATATAAAGCAGGGTTTTTAAGTATAGTCCCTTGTTGATCCTGATTTGGTTTT
Source organism: Halobacteroidaceae bacterium (assembly GCA_003554585.1). Lineage (GTDB taxonomy): Bacteria > Bacillota > Halanaerobiia > B1SED10-174 > B1SED10-174 > T1SED10-26. The sequence continues at coordinate 1,848 of PWGV01000178.1, forward strand.
TCTTTCATCCGAGACCCTCCCTTCCTAAAGAGTTCGGATCAATTAAAGTTCTTTGAGTAAAATCCTTTTTATTTTTAAAAAATCCCCCCGGCCCTTAAACCGGGGGGATTTAAAGTCACCTCGAACTAACCTTGTTTAGAGTTTGTCTGTTTTTCCTTCAGCTTTAAGATCCTTAATGGCTTCGTAAATTCTAGCCCGTTCAATTGGTAAAGAACCGGCCTGCATCTCTCCGTAGAGAGCTTTAAAGAGACAGTAAACCATCAGGATCATGAGAATCATGAAGGGGAAACCACCGATAACCGACGCTGTCTGCAGAGCTGAAAGACCTCCGGTGAAAAGAAGGATCGCAGCTATTGCACCCTCAATAACTCCCCAGGTAACCCTGAGCTGATATGGAGGATTGAGCATACCCCGCGAGGTCAGCATCCCGTTAACGTAAGTTCCAGAGTCAGACGACGTTATAAAGAAAATTGCGACTGAGATCATACCGACAAAGATGAGCAACTGTGAAGCGGGGAGCAGGCTTAATGCTTCGAAGAAGCCTGCCGCTTCGCTCTCGGCAACGGCATCAGCAATGCCTCCCGCACCGAAGTGCTCTTCATGTAAGGCAGAGCCTCCAAAAACGCTGAACCAGACAATACTTACCAGGGTGGGAACCAGGAGAACCCCAACAACGAAGGTCCTGATGGTGCGGCCCCGGGATACCCTCGCAATAAAGGTGCCTACAAAGGGTGCCCAGGCAATCCACCAGGCCCAGTAAAACACTGTCCAGGCTCCATACCAGCCTTCGGTTCCTGCTCCCGCTGCATCAAGCCCGAAGGACATGTGAACAACATTCTGTAAGTACTCCCCGGTTGAGTGGGTGAAAAGATTAAGTATAAATAGAGTGGGGCCAAAAATGAAAACCAGTACCAACAAAGTAAGGGCGATGACAATATTGATCCGGCTCAGATTTTTAATACCCCTATCAATACCAGTTATTGTTGAAATAACGGCTGCTGCTGTAACAACAATAACAATTACCACCCAGCTTACTTCATTACTGGCAATCCCAAACAATCTTTCCAGGCCGTTTCCGATCTGCATTGCTCCCAATCCGAGAGAAGTAGCCAGGCCGAACAGGGTAGCAAATACCCCGATTACGTTAACCAGAACTCCCCAGCCACCGTCGATACCTTTCTTACCCAGGATTGGTTCAAGGGTAGAACTGAGCATCATGGGCAGACCTTTGCGGTAACTGAAGTAAGATAGGGCACCAGCAACTACGGCATAAATAGCCCAGGGGTGAAAACCCCAGTGGAAAATTGAGTAGCGCATCGCAATATGAATGGTTTCTGCGGTGTATGCTTCACCCATGGGAGGCCACATGTAATGCCAGATTGGTTCAGAAACACCCCAGAAAAGCAATCCAATACCCATTCCACAGCTAAAGAGCATGGCAAACCAGGTATACAGAGGATACTGAGGTTTTTCATCATCCTTACCCAGTTTTATCCCCCCGAGAGGGCTCACCAGCAAGAATAGGATTAGAAGAAGGAAGATGCTGACAAACAGGATGAAGCTCCAGCCAAAGTACTCAATCATGAAGCTAAAAACTGAGCCCATCCAGGATTCTGCGGTATCAGTAAAAAATATTCCGAATAGGACAAAGGCAACCGTAATGACCAGGGCAATGTAAAAAGTGGGATTATTTAATATACTACCTCCCTGATCTTGAATCAGTTCTTTTTCCTCCACTTACACAACCTCCTTTTTGCTAATTTTTTAATTTTGGGAAGTTCAAAAAAAACCATCCCATTAACCAGTTTTTCCTCTCACTCAACACCCCCTTCGCGTACTCTTTTGCAGAGCAAAAAAATCAAGTTTTAAAAAGTGGTGTAATGATGACTGGGATAACTGGTTTGTAAAGACAGTTTAAATTAATAAAATATTTCTTGTATTTTGAAATGCTTATCTATTCCATCTATTGGCAATATTAAAACTATTTAAGTCTGCAAAAGCATGATTTAAAGCTACCAAAGGTTATTGCTCTAATAAGTTAAATACAAAATTCCAAAAATAACCTTCCAACCAAACTTCAGTAAAAATGGAATCTGAAATTTCGTTGGAAGTTCCGAAAAACTCAAGGATTTGCAACTTCTTTTTGCAATAAATGTCCTTTATTTTTTTCAGAAGCATTTCGCCTTGTTGTTTCTACCCTCTTATTAATAATTCCTTCTAAAATTTGAAAACAATTTTTCCCGTTTATTTTTTTTGTTTTTCTTGAGAGCAAAAAAATTCCCATAAGGAAAGGGTTTTTCGCCCGAAAAAAAATTCTTTATTTTTCTTAATTTTTCCAAAAGAAAACCTCTTCCCCAGATGAGGAAGAGGAATTTTATGGAATTTAATAATTAATTTTTTTATCTTTTTATACCCGTTCAAAACGAGCGGTAAAATGACGCAGTATTTTGGGCTCGTAAACAAATCTTACCCCGGATATTTCTTTGCGGCGTTTATCAATTCTTCGAAAAGCTTCTGCCACATAATCCATATGGTTGTCAGTATAGGTTCTTCGAGGAACTGTTAATCGCAGGAGATCCAGTTCGGGCATAAGGTTTTTACCTGTTTCTGGATCTCTCCCTGCTAAAATTGTTCCTACTTCGACTGCCCTCACTCCACTTTCCAGATAAAGCTCGATACAGAGGGCCTGTGAGGGGAATTGTTCTTTAGGAATATGGGATAACCAGGTTTTCCCATCTACAAAAACCGCATGCCCCCCTACAGGCTTCTGGATAGGAACACCAGTCTCCATTAGCTTTTTGCCTAATCTTTCAACCTGTCCAATCCGGTGAGCCAGGTAATCCTCTTCCTGAACCTCATAAAGCCCTCTGGCCAGGGCCTCCATATCTCTTCCAGCAAGGCCTCCGTAGGTGACAAAACCTTCCAGGGGAACCAGGCGTTCTTTTGCTCGCATGTACAATTCTTCTTGCCCTTCTGCCAGGCCAATTAGTCCCCCGATGTTTACAAGTCCATCTTTTTTTGCACTAACAGTACAACCATCGGCCAGGTCGAAAAAATCTCGGATTATTTCCTGTATGGATCTTGTTCCCTGTCCGTGTTCACGTTTTTTTACAAAATAAGCATTCTCAGCAAACCTGGCGGCATCTAAAAACAAAGGCAACTGGTATTTATCCGCAATTTCGCGAACCTTTTGCATATTATTCAGGGAAACAGGCTGCCCTCCCCCGCTGTTGCATGTGATGGTCATCAGGATAAAAGAAATATTATCCCGCCCATTGGTTTCAATAAAATCTACCAGAGCATCGATATCCATATCGCCTTTGAAAGGAAACTCAGATTCAAGTTTATAAGCTTCTTTTCGGACCAGATTAACGCCCCTACCTCCGGCAATTTCAATATGGGCCTTTGTAGTATCAAAGTGCATGTTTCCAATAACATACTTCCCTTTCTCTATTAAAAGGGGAAAGAGAACATTCTCTGCTCCCCGCCCCTGATGGGTTGGCAGGAAAAAAGGATAACCAAAAATATCCCTCACTGCCCGTTCCAGGTTGAAAAAATTCCTGCTCCCGGCATAAGATTCATCTCCCAGCATAATTCCCGCCCACTGATTATCGCTCATGGCACCTGTTCCGCTATCAGTTAAAAGATCAATAAAAACTTCATCACTTTTCAGCAAAAACGGGTTCAAACCTGCCCTTTCCAGGGCCTTCTCCCTTTCGTTTCGAGATAATAGTTTAATGGGTTCAACAACCTTAATGCGGTAGGGTTCGGCCTTAGGCCAGGATGATTCTACCATAACTAGTCCCTCCTCAATTATGTGCTCACCCTATTCTTTCCACCTCCGCACCTGAACTTCCTTTAAAAAAGTTAAACCGATGCCCACGGGGATCGGCATCGGTTTAACAAGGAGGGAATCAATAAGGAAACAATATATATGCAATGCGGTTCCAGGCCCTCTCAAACTCTTCTCTTCGATATTTTCTTCTCACTGTTTTCTCTCCGGGAGCAGCGGGGTCGTTGGTAACCACATATTCGGCGCCATTTTCCTGCAAAAACCCTGTCATCACAACCAGGTGGCCATTGCTTTTTTCCTGGGGAGCCCCGGTAAGTTCTCCCTTTTTATAAGCAATACTGGCAATTAGAGGAGTCCCTGCAGCGAGCCATTCCCGGGCTTCACCCATCCCAGAAAGCCTGTGGACAAAAGCGGGGAAACCCATACTTCCCGCCAGAGCCGTATTAAAAGGCCAATTCCCATAAATTCCAGGCCCATGGTCAAAAACTCCTCTGGCAACTTCAAGAGTGGGTAAGTTCTTTCCGTAAAACTCCATAACCATTGCCAGGCAGGTTGGACTGCAAATCCCCCTCCGGTCAGAACTATCCTGGACCATCTGCGACCTTTTAGGGACTGAAATTTCCCCGGTCCAATCTGAATTTATTTGTGGGGGAACATCTTCCACATCCCAAAAAGTTGCCCCCACTAAAAACATCAGAGGCTTTTCCCCATTTTTGCCGGGTTCTGCTTCAATTCCCAGTTCAAAAGCATCACAGTTCTCTTCAGCAACTAAGGTATCTATGGAAACCTTAAACCTTTTCCCTCTGGGACTAAGTGTTTTAGAAGAAATCCCCTTACCCCAGGTCCCAAGTTTGACCCAGGGTTCCCAATCTCCTCCGGAAGGTCTTACCCTGAGGTTTAAGTTAAAAAAACTATTCCCGGGAGTTTCTCCATTCCAGAACATAACCAGGCGATTAAAATTAACATTTTCCCGGCGTAGGGGACTATCCAGGTCAACCCCGGAAAAAACCACCGTATTTTTCGAGTTAATCAAAATCAGGTCCTCCCCATTTTTAAAATTTTGCCGGGAAAATTCTCAACCTGTTTCCCTTTAATCAAAACCATCTCCCCGTTAACCATTACATATTCAATTCCTTGTGGTGATTGGAAGGGATTGGTAAAAGTGGATTTATCAACGACAACTTCCGGGTCAAAGACTGTAATATCTGCAGCAAAGCCCTCGCGCAATAAACCTCTTTTCCAGAGACCAAGCCTCCAGGCGGGCAGTCCTGACATTTTGTAAACCGCTTCTTCCAGGGGAAAAGTGCCCTGTTCCCTGGAGTAATAACCCAGAACCCGGGGGAAGGTGCCAAAATTTCTGGGGTGTGGTCTTCCCTCTCTATCGGTAATGGCACTACCGTCAGAACCAACCATGGCCAGGGGGCTTCTGAGAACTTCTTTCACGTCATCCTCGCACATTCCAAAACGAATCATAGTTGCTTCGGCTTCGCTTTCCATAACTAAATATATTAACGCATCCGATCCATGCATTCCTAATTCCGTTGCAATTTCTGATATCCTCTGGCCTTCAAATTTCTTATTTTTACCTTCAGGAAGGAAGGATACCATGATTTTCTCAAAATCTCGTTCCGATTCACTGCGGTTCAAGCCTTCTCGAACCTTACAATAAAAATCTTCATTCTTCAATTTCTCCAGCATTATCCTTGTTCCGCCATTATGGGCCCAGGAGGGAAGTAGGGCACTGAGTGAAGTGGAGGTTGCAATATAAGGGTAAACATCACAGGTAATATCCAGCCCGTTATGTCGCAATTCCTGCATGTAGGAAAGGGTTTCTTTAACTGCTCCCCAGTTTTTTTCCCCCCCTACTTTGTGGTGAGAGACCTGGACTGCGACACCCGTCTTCTGCCCTACTTCCGCACTTTCCTGGACC
>PWGV01000111.1 GCA_003554585.1 Halobacteroidaceae bacterium
CCTCAATCTGGTTTAGGACAGTATCATAAATTTCCTGGGTAATGCGGACTGCTTCTTTTATTCTCCGCAGTTCTTCTGGGGATTTTATACTGCGCAGGCGGGTAAGAATTTTTTCCGAAGACACAAATTTTTTTTCATATCCTGCCCCCAGAGTTTCTAGTAACCACCTGTACCTTCCCATAGTTAAACCGTCACACAGATGTTCATTCTGGGAGTAATTCAAGGCAATATTTTTAGGATCAAGGTTTTGAATTAGTTTTTTCAAAGGTTCTCCAAGCCCGGTAGATGAATACTTAATAACTTCATCAAATAGCTTGCTTTCTTCAATATCCTGGGCATCGATGGAACTACAAAGGGCATAAGAAGATCCCCCGGAGGTAAAAATAAAGGCCCCTGGGCCTACAGTTTTCACGCCTGGAATTAGAGGAAGACAGGGATCACTCCCCTCGCTGGTTAAAATCATCCAAAGGTCAATACCCGAATCCTTTAACATTCTGTATGCCTGGGTTATCTTTTCCTGATTTACCTGGTATTTTCCCACAAATTAGCACCTACCTTTATATACAATATTCAAATACACTCTGAGCAAGAATTTTTGTCCCCTGAATAAATGAATTAATTGAAATCCTTTCATTTTTCTGATGAACCTGTTTTAGTACTTCTTCCCAGGGAGTTTCTTCATTTGTCGGAGCAAAGCCATAAACATTCGTTCCATTTGGCCCGAGAAACCGTCCGTCAGTTCTTCCCAAGGCCAAGATAGGAAGGAGCTTTAATTTTGGATTATTTTCAGCTGTTATCCGTGATAAAATTTTGAAAAATTGATTTCCAAGTGGAGACTGGAAACCGTCCTCGAATTCAGTTATTTCCCAACTTACATCCTGACCTGCAAAAATTTCTTTTAACCCTGACTCCAGTTTATCCCTTTTAATTGTAGGAGGAAATCGAAGTTCAATTTCCCCTTCAATTTCTGGGGGAATAACGTTTGCAGTTTTCCCTCCCCGAATATTTTTTACGATTATCCCGATCTTTTGCATATAATTTAAAAGTTCATTACTTGCCGCAGAAGAGTAATTTCCCAAAAGTTTTTTGAATTCTTTTTCCGTTACAGTTTCTTCAAGCGGAAATTCTTTCTGAATAAGGCACTCTAAAGCCCGGGCAAATTTGAAGATTGCTTGGTTGGGTTTGGGGCAGGAAGAGTGACCACCCGGTCCCTCGCTTTTTATTTTAAGCAAGGCTTTCCCTTTTTCTCCAGTGGTAATCAAAAGAAATTCTTTTTCTTCAATTGAGAGATAAAAACCTCCTCCCTCATTTAAACAAACCCCCGGGGGAATTGTTATTTTACCGTTTTTCACCAGTTCCTCCATTCCCCATATGCTTCCTGCTTCTTCATCAGCGGTTGCCAGCAAAAAAATGTCTCGCCTGGGGGACTGCCCACTCCTTTTAAGCATTATAAGAGATATAAGCTGCATTACTGTAAGCTGTTTTGTATCCAGAGATCCCCTCCCCCAAATAAAACCCTGGTGTTTTTTGCCGGAAAAAGGAGGGATATCCCATTCGCCTTGCGCTGATGCTACATCCAGATGGGATAGCAAAACCAAGGGATTATCATCTCCCCCTGAAAATTTCACGATAAGGTTTCCCCGCCCGGTTTTGGTTTCAATTATGTTGCTCTCTATACCTTCTCTGGCCAGAACTTCCTTAATATAATTTGCTGCATTTATTTCTCCCCCGGGGGGATTAGAGGTATCAATTTGGATGAGCTTCTGTAAAAGCTCAATTGCCAGGGTTTCTATTTCTTTGGTCCAGTTAAACATAATATTTCTCCTATTCTGCGGGAATAGTTACCAGTTCGAGTTGCCGTTTACTTAGAATTCTGGGGCCCTCATTTGTTACCAAAACATTTTCCTCTACAATTACAGAGGGAAGTCCCCCATCCTGAATAACGGTTGGTTCAACTGCATAAATTTCCCCTGCCTGGACTTCTCTTTCCACAGCCAAGCGGGGAGGATTTCTTCTGGGCCCTAAACCAGTTCCACCATCATGGCAGGCTCTCCCGATCTGGTGACCCGTAGAATGGCGTATTGTGGGATAACCTGCTTCTTCAATTACTTTCCTTCCGGCAGCATCTACTTCGTATCCTTTCTTGCCAGGTAGCAAAACTTCGATAGCCGCGGTAACCGCTTCAACTGCAGTATCAAAAGCCTTTTGCACTTCTGGAGGAGCCTTCTCTTCTCCAGGACGTAAAAAATAGGCAGTTCGGGCGATATCCGAGACGTAATCCTGATATTTAACACTGAAATCCATTACCAGCATATCACCAGGAAGGACTTTTTCTTCGCTGGGTTCACGGTGGGCCAGTCCCAAACGAACTGAACAAACAATTGGAAGTTGAAAAGCTGGCCCAATTCCACTGGTTACTTTTCTTTTCTTCAAACCTTTAATAAATAATTCCCCGATCTCCTTTTCAGTCATACCAGGTTTCATTTGCTGGAAAACTTCATTATAAATATCCTGGGTAATTTCTATTGCTCTTTGAATGCGACTTATTTCCCCTTCAGATTTAATACTCCGAACATTCTGGACCAGGTTTTCACTGGAAACCTCTATTTCTCCTAAGTGCTCTTTCCCCAGAACATTTTCCAGCCACTGGTACTGTCCAACCGTTAAACCATCAGCCAGGTGATCTTCAAGGCTAATATTTAAAGCCATTTTTTTTGGTTTAAACCTTTCCATTAGTTCCAAAAAAGGTTCTTCAATACGAGAATGGTAGGCAATTACTTCCTTGAATATTCCGGTTTCTTCGTAACTGGCTTGATCGCTAACACTGGTTAAAACAAAGTGCTCGCCATTACTGTTAAAAAAAATCGCTCCCTTATGGACAGACCTAACTCCCACCATAAGCGGCAGACTGGGATCAGTATTCTCCCTGGTCAGAATCAACCAGGTGTCTATTCCGTATTCTTTCATCAGTTCTACAGCCTGATCTACTTTTTCTTGATTTACAATGTATTTCTCACTCGCCATAACTTATCACCCCTTGCAATAATCAATTACTGAAGCAGTTAATACCTGGATACCAAATAGCAGAGAATCCTGGGATATCTTTTCATTCCGCCCATGGACCATGCTAATAACCTGGTCAAAAGGCAAATCGGGCAAAACCGGGGAAAACCCGTAGACATTAGCACCTACCCCCTGTAAATGCCGACCATCGCTCCCGCCAGTGGCAATAAACGGCACTACTTTTGCATTGCTAAGTTGTTTTTGAATATGGTAATCAAAAGTATGCAATAACATACTTGCTCCAGACGTTGCAAAACCCGGGGAAAATGAAGTAATCTCCCAATCTCCTTCTATTCCCCGAGTTAAATCATTTAAAACCTTCTCCACTTCCTTTCGGTTAACCCCTGGAAGGATTCGGCCATCGGTTACAATTTTGGTAATCCCCTTGCTTTGTTTCCCTCCCTCCCAGACAGTAGCTGTGAGGGTATTTTTTTCCATGGCCTCCAGAAGGGGTTTTAACCGGTCGATTTCTTCTAAAAACCCATTTTCTTCCATTAACTTAATTAGCTTACTTGTTGTTGCCGGAACCTTTCCTGGCCATTGGAAACTTTCCAGGCGTTTTACTAAACGTGCCGCACTTAAATACTGATTATTGGTAGGAAGGAATGGGCTTTCTCCCTCGGGGGGAGAGAAAGCAAACTCAGCCCGCAGGTGTCCCTTTTGGCCCGCCTCGCAAAGGTAAAGGAGTTTATCACCTTTAACAAGTGGAAAGCCGCCTCCTTCACTGATAACTGTTGCTTTCCTAAACATTTCAGGATATTTTGCAAGTAGTTTTTGTATTCCGATTTTTCCGCCCTGTTCCTCATCTGCTGTTGCAACCATTATTATATCCCGGTCAGGTGTTATTCCCTCTTGGACACAAAAAAAGCAGGCAAACAATTGCATAACTGTTAGATGCTTTGTATCAAGGGCTCCCCTGCCCCAGATCCAGCCATCTTCCAGTAAACCGCTAAAAGGATTATGAAACCATTCTTCTGGTTCGGCTGGAACCACATCCAGGTGCGAAAGAAGAATCAGGGGAGGTTTTTGAGGATCTTTTCCCGGGCAGCGAAGAATAAAGTTGCCTCTTCCCGGGGCGGTTTCTATAACGCTTGCTTCAAGGCCTCTTTCAGCAGCTTTTTCAGCCAGGTACTCTGCAGCCACCATTTCGTTTCCAGGAGGATTGGTGGTGTCTATTCTTATCAGTTCCTGTAATATTCTGGTTGCTTCTTTTATTAGGTTCTCACTTTGCATTTAACCACCATCCTCGGGTTAAAATAAGAGAAAGCCGGAAGCCAAAATGGCTACCGGCTTCCCTTTATGGGGGTCTATCTATTCAATACTCCATTCCCAGGGCTTGTTAAAGGTAATTCCCCGGAAATCGGGATCAAAACCACTGACTCTGGCATTATTTACATATGCGTATTTCTGGATATACATTGTTATCCAGGGAAGTTCTTCGGAAATTTTTTCTCCGATTTCCCAGAATATTTGCTGGCGATCTTCAAAATCAATGGTTTGGAATTGTTTATCAAATAGTTCATCCATATGGGGATCGGAGTATCCGATAAAGTTATAACCATTGGGGGGCATAAAGCTACTGTGGAAGTATGGGCGGTATACATCCGGGTCAGTATCTACACCGTATCCCAGGATAAAACAATCATAATCATCTTCGGTAACCTCACGTTGTCTACCATCCCGATCCCTGGGCAGCAGGTGGGTAACCAGTGTCGGGAAATCAAGGTACTGGAGTTCTGTCCGAATTCCAATAGCATCAAAATCCTGCTTAACCAGAACTGCAGTATCTTCTCTTTCCTTGTTCCCAGTGGGAACCATAATAGTAAAGGTCAGCTCTCCAACATCGGACCTTTCATAAATTCCCTGGCGGTTTTTGGTGTAACCGGCCTCCTGAATTAATTCTTCGGCTTTCTCAGGGTTATAATCATATTGCCTGACATTGGGGCTGCTGGACCAGTGTCCGGCAGGGAATACATCATGGCTTACCTGGCCAAACTCTCCCAATACACTATCAACGTAAAGGGGCTTATTCATAGCATAAGCCATTGCCTGACGGACAATTTGCTGGCTGAAGTGATCATTGCGGACATTTAGTCCAATATAAAACTGGGTCATTAAAGACGCAAGTTTGAGTTCAGCATATTGTAGGTTTTTTACGGAATCGACTTCTGCCAGAGGGACCTGGGTTATATCAATTTCCCGGTTAATAAAGGCAGAAAGCATGGCATTTCCATCGCCAAACCGGTAAAATATCCGGTCAACCTTGGGTTCGCCGAGGAAAAAGTCTTTATTTGCCTCAAGTTCAATATACTGCCCATCTTCCCAGTTGACAAACTTGAAGGGGCCGGTTCCGATTGGAGCCCGGTTCGTCCTGTGTCTGGGCCATTCTGCAGGCGAGATATCGCCAAGGATATGCTCGGGAAGAATCCCCAGGAAAAGGTTAGCCAGGAAGGGTGCGTGGGGTTCATTTGTTGTAAAGGATATCGTGTAATCATCAATTACATTTATTCCTTCAAACACATCAGTCTCCCCGGCTCGGAATTCTTCTGCTCCAACAATAGGCATTACCCTGTTGGTAAAACCATAGTCATACTCGGGGTGAGCGAGCGTCTTAAAGGTAAAAGCAACATCACTGGCGGTAAAAGGTTCTCCGTCATGCCATTTTACGTTTTCGTGTAAAAAGAAAGTGTAAGTTCTGCCATCTTCAGAAACTTCCCAACTTTTTGCAAGGTGAGGTTCCCATTCCAGTTCAACATTCGCCCTGATTAGCTGGCTGTAAATTAGGTCAGTTAAATCCCGGTCCGATCTTGTGGGCCAAACTACAGTGTTAAGGTTTCCGGGTTCACTGAAACCAGCTATCCTGATGGTGCCGCCACTTGCCATAATCGGGTTGTTCGCAAATAATAGGACAAGAACAAGAAAAAATAAAATCGGTAAAGTTTTTCTCATAATTACCTCCCCATAAATTTTTTCCAAACATGCTTTAAAATCTTACAGTGCTCTTTCCTTCCAACAAATTCCATCATTTTAACAGCTTAACTAAGTTATATTTTATATTGTCAGAAACCAGCACTAGTTGCTGTAAAATAGACTACAATAATTAAATTAAATTTTTGAAAATTAATTCTTACACCCTAATAACTCGCGGGGACCTGGTTAAAATCTCACATCCATTTGCAGTTACCCTGACAATATCTTCTAATCGCACTCCCCCTTTCTCTGGCAAATATAATCCGGGTTCAACAGTAAAAACCATATTTTCCTGGATCAGCTCTGGACTGTCCATAACAACCCTGGGATATTCGTGAATCTCCAGGCCAACTCCGTGTCCCAATCCTCTCAAGCTGTACTGTTCTAGGCCAGCTTCTACAAAAACATCTCTGGCCAGTTTATCAAGGTAATTACAATCTACTCCTGGTTTAACACCTGCAATTGCTGTATCTATCGCCTTCTCCACGAGTCCAAAAATTTCTACCATATCAGGTCTGGGCTCTTCAACCCAGATAGTCCGGGTAATATCCGACATATACCCATTCCAGCGCCCTGCAAAGTCAATTACAATAAAATCTCCCTTTTCTATTACCTTATCCGTTGGTTTTCCGTGGGGAAGGGAAGACCTTACACCAGAAGCCACAATTGTTCCGAAAGCAGGCGGCTCACTCCCTAATTTTGCAAGTAAATATTCCAGCTCAACTGCAACCGCTTTTTCGGTCATGCCCGGTTTAATAAAGGGCAGGAGACCCTCCAATGCTTCATCAGCAATATCAACGGCTTTGATCAGGTTTTTGATTTCTTCTTCGTCCTTTACTGCCCGCAGATTCTTTCCAGCATCAACAGTAGGTTGCCAGTCAATTTCAGGAAGTTGTTGTTTAAGATTTCGAAGCTGGAAGTCGGTAATTTTTCGGGATTCAAAAGCTACCTTTTGCAAATCAAACCTGGGAAAAACTTCCTTTAGGATTTTAAAGGGGTCAAGACCATGAGTAATAATTTCAAAGCCTTGAGCCTGTTTTTCAGCCTGTTCGGTATAACGCTGATCGGTAACTAATAATTGTTGGTCTTCCGTCACCAAAAGGTAAGCATTGCTCCCAGTGAAACCGGAAAAATAGCGCCAGTTTTCATAGGAGGATACAAAAAAAGCATCGCAACCATTTTTCCTGATAAATTCTTTGAGTTTTTTTATTCTCAAAACCTTTTCCCCTCTCTATTCTTCAAGTTTTGGGTCTAAAGCATCCCTCAAACCATCACCAATAAAGTTTATACTCAAAACAGTTATCAATATTGCTAAGCCCGGAGGGATCCATACCCAGGGACGAAACCCCAGGATTGTAATTGAAGTTGCCGCGTTAAGCATGTTTCCCCAACTGGGAGTAGGCTGTTGCACCCCCACACCCAAAAAACTAAGAGAAGCTTCAATCAGGATGGCCTGAGCAGTTAATAGAGTAGCCTGAACCAGGAGCGGAGCCATTATATTGGGAAGAACATGC
>PWGV01000187.1 GCA_003554585.1 Halobacteroidaceae bacterium
AAACAAGCCTGCGGTCGTAACTCCCCCAATCAAAGCAGAACGAGTTTCGCTAATAAAATCCTCTTCCATGGGGGCAAATAAGCCTAAATGAATGTGGGGATCTATTATGCCAGGTAATATATATTTCCCCTCGGCATCAATAACTTTTTCCGCTTTTTCTGCAATATTGGAGGCAATTCCAGCGATTTTACTGCCTTTAATGCAAACATCTCCCCGGAATATTGCATTCCCGGGAATTACAATTTGCCCATTTTTTATACCCAGGTCAAATTCCTTTTCTCCTCCCCCCGAATAACTTGAAACCTGCCTGGTTTGTTTTGTCCCTATTAATGGTTGTAATTCTTTAAAAACCTTCTCAAAATCTGATGCCTGAGTAAAAAAGTGGGGGGCCAGGCGGAGGTAATCTCCTACCGAAGAAGCAATTATTCCTTTTTCTTTAAGCCGCCTTTCTATCTGGCGCGCTCCCCTTGTCGGAATGCTCATGAAAACATTATCCTGACAAAAGCTCCCTGGGAAACCCAAATCTTTTGCCATTTCATTGGCTTTTTTAATTAATTCCCTCCGCTCCTGGTCAATTCTTTGCGGCTGGTAATTATTGATAATCCTAAGCCCCGCAAGGGAACCATATCCGTTAATAATCGAGGGAGTTCCTGTTTCCAGTCGGCGGGCACCATTAGCATAATCAAGGACCCGGGGTTCAAAACTAAAAGGAAATTCCTGCCCAAACCAGCCGGTCATGCTTGGTTTTAAATCAGAAATCAGCCGAGGGTTAACATAAATAAAGGCAAGACCCGGAGGCCCCATTAGGTATTTTGCTGTTGTCCCCACAAGAAAATCTACTCCAAGGTTTTTTACATCTATTGGAACCGTGCCAGCTGATAAACTGGCGTTAATTAATAACCTGGCACCCTTATTGTGGGTTATCCTGACAAACTCTTCCAGGTCCTGAATTCGACCTTGCTTATAACAAACATGGGATCCAGCAACCAGGAGAGTACTTTCATTAATATAATTTCCATATTCGGAAAGGGAAGGAAGGCCTTCGTTTCCGGGAACCAGTTTTCTTTTTGTTCCCCATTTCTCATTGGCATTAATTATCAAATTCAGGGCTGAAATCTCATCTTCAGCCGAAACAACCTGATTTCTTTGCCCCTCCCAATTTAAAGCGCTCATAAGTCCGGAAATGGCACCTGAAACAGATGAAGAAATGGCAATATCTCCAGGATCTGCATTAATTAATCTTGCGATTTCTACCCTGGTTTGTTTAATTACTTCCAGCCATTTTTCCCATGCTGCTCCTTCGGTAGCCCAGCTGTTGAGGTAATTATCGACTTCCCTTTTTACTTGGATATGAAGGGGACTTCGGGAACAATTAGCCAGGTAGGTTAAATTTTTAAGTAGCGGTATTTCCTCATGCCAGTTGGGGTGTTGCATACAAACCACCACTTTCTCCTAATTATCAATTGCTTCCATCGCCGCATCCCGGGCTGAGCGAATCTGCGCCTCGGAACCAGATAAATATAACCTTCCGAATCTACCTACCGGATCGTAGTGAACCAGGTTAATATCTGATGCTTTTTCTGCGTTATTACAGGCAAGAGCAATATTAACCGCCGGCTCAACTTCCAGAATAAAAAGGCATTGTCCGGGAACCAGTAAGGACCCCTGCCGGAATCGATTTATTAGTTGGGCCTGGTAGGCATCAACATTGGAAATTAATTGGGAAGAAACAATCTTGGGGGGTTCTAAATCCTGTAAATTTAAATTATATTCCTCTATTATCGCACTTCCTGCTGTTTGGATTTCGTCGATGGAAGTAGCATGAACTTCTAAAAGACCAAATTCTCTCTCGACTATTTGGAACCCCGGTCTGACATTGGATGATTTTAAAGCAATATTCATCATGCTAAAAACTTCACTGCCTGGAGCTACCTCAATAAATAACTGGGCCATCCCGGCCAAAGGTATATCACCCTGGGCGACTGTCCCTGTCATTGCCGAATACTGGGGTTGCATGTTATCAATCAAACAATAAGAACGAAGATTAATTTTTTCTGTCAAACTGACAACCTCCTCGATTTTTAATGAACCCATCCTATTTTTATGGTAGAATTAGAGATGGAGGTGAAACTTTAAATGGAAGGCTTTAACTTAAATTCTCCCTGGGTTATCCGAACCGATGTCGATTGGTCCAGGCTAAAAGATATTGGGACTCTAAAAACATTCCCCAAAAACACAATAATATATACCCAAAACACTCAGAACCCTGTTTTTTTAATTGAAACTGGCCGGGTCCGCATTTCTATTTTCGACGAAGATGGTATTGAAAAAACCCTGGGAATAGTTTATGAAAACAATATATTTGGGGAGTTTCCAGCAATTGACGGGGAGAATAATTTTTCTGCTGCCACCACAATTGTCCCGTCAAAAATCCATGTAATTCCCCAGGAAAAATTTATAGCTGCTATTATTACTGATACCGAATTATATGCCCAGGTTTTAAAAAACCTTACCCGGAAAATCCGCATCCTCTCCTCCCAGGTTCAAGAGCTTTCCTTCCTAGGTTCTGGGGCAAGAATAGCCCGGGCCTTATACAATCTAACAATCGACCAGGGGATTTCGGAAAACAATGGTTGGGTAATCCCTATAAAATTCACCCATCAGGAAATGGCAGACCTGGTGGGAACATGCAGGGTAACCGTTTCAAAAGTGATAAGTACTATGATTAAAACCGGAGTAATTGTTAAAGAAGATGGTTTTTACCGGGTAACCGATCCCCACACATTAAAAGATTTTGGAAAACCTTAATTCCCTTCAAAATTCTTTACTCCCTCGATAAATTGGGCAATATCCTCTTCATTGTTGTAAAAATGGGGAGCTATGCGAAGCCCTCCCTGTCCTGCAGAATATCTCAATGAAACTTTGATCTTTTTTTTGACCAGGTCCTGATACAGGGCCTGGGTTTTTTTTATTTCCCTGTAGGAAGCAACTGTTAACGACGACTGGTTTTCTTCGGGGAAATCATAGGGTGTGAGCTCTGTTTTATTCAAGGCGGAGAGCAACAATTGGTTGAGTTTTTGATTTCGCCTATGGATTTTTTCAATTCCAATTTGGTTGAGCATTCCCACGGAGGTCCCCAGGGCAAAAGCAGCCCCGTAATTATTGGTACCCCCATTTTCAAAACGGGATGCTCCCGAAACCGGGTCACCTCTAAAATCAGCGTTTTTTGCAGGATCGGCTAAATACTTATCCCAACCTTCAGATGGTTCCTGGAGGTTAAAATACCCCCATCTGCAGGAAGAAAAAGAATTAAGGTTCTCCTTACCGATCCATAAAAATCCCATCCCAAACGGGGAATTCAACCACTTAAAACCACTGGAAAAAACAAAATCCAAACCGATTTCTCCGGGGAAAAAAGCCTGACTACCCACAAGTTGTGTCGCATCAACAAAAAGGGTCACATCGTTTTCCCTGCATAATTCAGAAATTTTTTCCAGGGGAGCTTTAAAACCAGTTATTTCCTGAACTCCACTGAGTACTAAAAATTTTGTTCGAGGGGTAAAAAAGTTTCCAATGTCCCCAACAGAAAAGGCTCCCCCACTATTGGGGAAAAAGGTTTTTTTCCCCATAGTTCTTCTCCAGGGTGTAACCAGTCCAAAAAACTCAAGGTCACAGAAAAGGATTTCTTCATCTTCATTAATTCCAAAAATATTTATTAAAGTTTCCAGGGCAGTTGTAGAGTTTTCCACCAGGGCGATTTCTTCTGGATCTGACCTGAGTAACTTGCTTAATTCGGTGCGGGCAAAGTCAAGGCTTTCTCTTAAAATAATGGTGTCCTCCGTCCCATTAGAATGGGGGGCGAACCTCATAACATCCATAAACTTTTTATTTACTGCCTCCGCAGTTGGGGTTGCCGTAAGCCCATGGCAGGCAGTATCGAGATAAGTTCCACTTTCTAATCCAGGGAATTTCTTCCGAATATTTGCCCACAAGTCCACCATGATTATTCCCCCTGTATCAAGGCCAGTGCGTCTGCAATCAAAAGGTCGTCTTCCCTAACAAATACAGGATTAATATCCAGTTCAGTAATCTGGGGATTTTCCAAACCAAACTGGCCCAGTTTTACCAAAAGTTCTGCCAGTCCATCAATATCAGATTTTTTTTGCCCCCTGATACCTTCAAGAATGGGGTATGCTTTTAATTGTCTAAGCATCCTTTTCGCTTCATTCAAATCAATCGGTGCCAGGCGCCAGGATACATCCTTTAAAAGTTCAACAAAAATCCCACCCATTCCAACCATTAAAAGGGTTCCAAAAATGGGATCCTGTTTCAAACCAAGCATCATCTGATGGCCATTTTGGACCATTTCCTGCAACAAAAACCCTTCAATTTTTGCTTTCGGTTCTTTCTTTTTTAATGAAGTAGTTATCTCTTCAATTCCAGAAATCACTTCTTCCCGGGAGGAAATATTCAGTTTAATCCCTCCCAGGTCACTTTTATGAGGAATATCAGGGGAAACAACTTTCAAAACAAGGGGATACTTTAGGCCGTTTATTTTAGCCTCATTTATTTGATTAATAACCCTGTAGGGGGCAATTGGAAAACTGTAGTCTTCCAGCAATTTGTATGTGGCAACCTCGCTAAGGAAATACCCGGAAGCCTGGGATTTTAATTCCATCAATGGCTCCCCCCTCTGGCTTGATTTTGGAAGTTGTAATAATCAACCATATTCCCCAGCACTTTTACTGCCCGTTCTGGAGTTTCAAAGGTCATATAGTTGGCCTGGCCGATCATGGTTCGCACTTCTTCTACCCATTTCCCCGCCATAATGACTGGGAAAACCGGTTTTTGGTCTTTCCACTTTTCTAATAATTCTTTTACCTGTTTCCCCAGTTCAACTTTTGGTAAAAAGGTGGGAACTACTGTTATAAAAATTACAGCATCTACATTTATATCTTCCAATACCATCTCTAGAGAATTCACGTGGTGAGCAACTGTTGCCGAAGCCGTTATATCAGCAACTCCCTCCGGATTGCAAACCGTAGCAAAGGGAACCAGTTCTTCTTTTAATTTTTGTTTGGTTGTCTGAGAAATCTTAGCCAGGGAGAGCTGTGGTTCAAAAGAAAGGGCGTCCGTTCCAATGATCCCGGGGCCACCGGCCTGGCTTAAGAGAAAAGTTTGATTACCCCGGGGCAATGGAATAATGGAAAAAGCCTGCATGGTATCCATTAATTCTTCGAGGGTTCCAACCCTGATTATTCCGAACTGTTTAAAAAGGTTATCATAAATAACGTCTTCTCCGGCGAGAGAGCCGGTATGGGAACTCGCTGCCTTCGCTCCAGCTTCACTCCTCCCAACCTTGAGAACAATTACGGGCTTCTTTTTGGCAATCCGCTCCATGGTTTTAAGTAATTTACCGGCCTGGGGGTAGCCTTCAAGGTAGAGGGCGATAACTTCTGTTACGGGGTCTTTTTCCAGGTACTCCAGCAGGTCAATAAAATCCACATCACCCATATTGCCAATTGATAAAAATTTATTAAACTTCAGGGGGGAAGCAAGGGAAGCACCCCACATTAAAAGAGAAGCGGCAACAGCTCCACTCTGGGATATAAAACTTAGACCTCCAGCTTCCCCCCTTAGCTCCTCAGGCATTAAGGTTTCAACGAAGGTGGTATCAACCCTGTTTGCATTATCAATTACACCAATACAATTAGGCCCGATTACCCGAATATCCCATTTATTCGCGGTATCCAGAAGGGTTCTTTCCCTTCTATTTCCTTCTTCGGTATTGATTTCCCCATAACCGGCAGCGGCACAAATAATTCCCTTGATGTCATTGCGAGAAGCCATTCTTTTATCCACCTGTTGCATCACTTCATCGATTGCCCCGCTGGGGGTAATCAACACCAGCAATTCAACTTCCTCAGGAATTTCATCTATCCCGGAAAAACATTTAAGCCCGTGAACTTCTTCCTCTTTGGGATTCACTGGAATTATTGCACCTTCGAAACCGATCTTAAATAGATTCTCTACTATTGTGCTCCCGGGTTTATCAGGGTTATTTGAAGCACCGACAACCGCAATACTTTTTGGGGTGAAAAAGGCCTGCATACCATTATCAGTCACAATTCTGCCTCCATTAAACCTTTTTATCTTTCCCTTCTACTTCCAACCGATCCAGTATGCCGATAATTGCTGCATCAAGAGGACTTTCTGTAGAAAAGGCCAGCCCGGCAGGTGATCCGGTGGTAACCATTACCAGGTCCCCTTCCCCCGCATTAATTTCAGTTGCCGCGATAATCGTTTCCCCCGCTGGCTTTCCCTGGGGTGAAATCGGTTGGACTAAAAGGAGTTTATAACCTATCAAGCGTTCATCCTTGACCGTTGAAACAACTGAACCAATAACCTTACCCAAAAGCATAAAAATCAGCCCTTTCTTCTATTCATTTAAGACTCGGGCCAGTTCATGCATGACCGTTTCAATCTCCTCTTCCAGGGTGAAAAAGTGTGGGGCCACACGGACTGCTTCTCCTCTGGCAGAAACAATAATATTTTTCTTTTTCATTTCCTCTTCTACATGATGAGAATCCTGGTCTTCAGCAACCTGAATAGCTGTTGTAGGACCCTTACGGGTAACATCAAAGGGGCTTATTACATTCAATCCCAGTTCCGAACCCAGGTTTAAGGCTTTTTCAGATAATTTTTCGATATGCTCCTTAATCCGCTGAGGCCCAACCTCATTAATTATGCGCATACCCTCATTGGCAGCAAAAGCAGCAATTACTGGAGGCGTCCCCGTTTCAAAGCGGCGGGCGCCCTGGGCATAGTCAAGGTAGCGAATATGAAAATCAAAAGGATTTTCCTGACCAAACCAACCAGTCACCGATGGCTTAAACTGCTCCAGCAGTTCTTTCTTGCAATAAATAAAGGCTATCCCCGGAATCCCTAAAAGGTATTTTAGGTTGCCGGTGGTTAACAAATCAATATCCATTTCTCGAACGTCGATTGGATGAGTTCCCGAGCTTTGATAGTCATCGAGCAAAAGAAGGGAACCCTTGGAATGAACGATATCTGCAATTGCCTTAACATCTTGTTTGAAACCATTCTGGTAGTAAACGTGAGTGGTAGAAACCATTTTCGTTTCTTCATCCACCAGTCGATCATAATCTTCAAGCTCAAGTTTTCCGTTTCTAACAGGAATAAAATCTACTTTACAGCCGTATTTTTGATGAGCCAACCAAACATAGTTAACAGTAGGGAACTCAGCTTCAGTCGTAATTACTCTTTTCCGCGGCTCCTGGCGCCAGTTTATTGAGCTTGCAATAGAAGAAGTTGCTTCGGAAACCGAGGTCGATACAGCAACTTCAACTGGGTCAGCATTAATTAGCCGGGCAAATTCATTTTTGGCTTCGATAACACCCTCGATCCAGTATTCCCAGTCCATTCCAATAGAAAGCCAGCTTTCCATATATTGTTCTATAGCCTGGCGAACCCTTTTAGACTGGGGACTCTGGGAGCAATTTCCTACGTGTATTATGG
>PWGV01000051.1 GCA_003554585.1 Halobacteroidaceae bacterium
CCCTGGGGGTAGAACAACTGATTCCATTATTGTTACCAACAACTTTGATTTTCCAATTACCTTAAATGCCGTCTGTTATGATTGGAATATTAATGAAAAAAATGAACTGGTTGAATTTGAAATGGGAACTTTAAAAGAATCCTTAGATGGTTTAATCCGTTTCAACCCACGACAGTTTTCCCTAGGACCGGGGGAATCGCAGATAGTAAGATTTACCATAAACTTCCCAGAAGGTGAAGGGGAACCTTTTGAGCGGAGAGGAATCATTTTCTTCGAGCACGAGGAAGAAGCCGAAATCGAGGAAGGGTTAGGAGCGGTAATTAAAACAATGATTGGCGCTCTAATCTATGCAAGGCCCAGCGAATTCAGTTTTAATTTCCTGCTGATAGAAGGTAAAGTGTTAAGTGGTCCAAGTGGCCAACAGGTGGCAGCACTTCTTTTGGGAAACCCTTCTTTTGTGCATGCTCGATTTACCATTGATTACAGGGTTTTAAATGCTGAAGGAGAAATCTTTGAGGAAGGAGAAGTATCAGAAAAGGTTTTTTTACCAGAAACAGCAAGACCTATTTATATCCAATTTGCAAAAACATATCCGCCTGGAGAATACAGGTTAATTCTTGAATTGAAAGCCACAGACATAGAATTTAGATTAAATGAAGTTATTCCTTTTCGAGTTGAAGATTAGCAGGTAGGAGAGGAGTATTGGCATGCAGAAAAAAAGGCATATTTTTCTCAAGTTAACAATCATCTTTTTACTTTTGTTTTTTTTGCATGGCTCTTTTGTAAAAGCTGCCGGTGAAGAAACCAGTATTGTAATTCTTAAAATAAAGACTGAGGCTCGAGATCTTTGGTGGGATGATTTTTTTGAGATCCTTGATAAACAGGATTACATTCTTTTACCTGTTTCTGAAATTTCCAGACATCTGGATCTGCAAATCCGGTATTTCCGCGAGGAAGATGCTCTTTTTATTGAACATGTTCCCAGTAGCAGGAGTGCCAGGATTGACTTTAAATTGGGTATTTATGAAGGGTACCCTGAACTATCAGTCCAACCCCCAATTCAGCACGAGGGGGACTTTTTTGTTTCCTCTTCTTTAATCGAACACCTTACCGGTGCGCAAATCAACTGGAACCCAAGGCGGCAGGAAGTCACCATAATCCTGGATTTGGATGATGAGGAGTTTCCCCGGGAGGATCAACCCGAAACTCCTGAAGATCCATTTAGAACGGTTAAACTGGTACCTGATACCTTTGGCCCGGATTATTCTCTGGGGTCTTTCCAATATAAAATTTCCGGAATTTCCCAGAGATCACCTGACGGGAGCTGGTTTTTTTCCAGTCGACAAAGATTTAACCTTCATGGAAGATTTCAAAACTGGGCCCTTTCCCTTGGTCTAGCTTCAACATATAATTTTACTCGTTCAGCTTTTTCCCTGAATATTCCCTTAATCCGGGCTACCTACAGAGATGAAGGGATAAGGGCGATTATTGGAGATAGCGGAATCAATTATCCCTCAACTCTGGGAAGAACTTCTTTAAGAGGTTTGCATCTCCAGTTTCCAGGCTCTTTTTCCAGCAAACAATTTTCCTACACGACTATTTCAGGGGAGGCTGAGCAAGGGTCGCGGGTTCAATTGTTTGTAAATGGGAGGCCTATAAGTTCTCAGGTAATCGGAGAAGAGGGAGTTTACCTTTTTAAAAATGTTCTGCTTGTTACCAGGAGGGCGAATGAGGTAAGAATAATAATTGAAAAACCTGATGGTGGGGTTAAAGAATTAAAGAAGAAAATTGTCGGCCACCCAGATATATTGAGAGAAGGAACAAGTGAGATTAGTCTCTCTGCAGGGTTACAGGGGAGAGTAGATGATTATAAAGGTAATATACTTGGGGGAGCCTTTAAATATTCGATTGCAAACAATGTTTCTCTGGATGTTGAGATTCTAAGATTACAAAGTCTTGTCGACGGGGAATACCAGCTTCCGGAAGTTGGCTCCGTTATCAGGTTAATCGGTCGTCCACTGGGTAGCACAGTTCTGGGTTTGGATTGGCTGGTGGGCGGATATGCTTATGACCTTGCCCAGGGTTATCGAGCGTACCTATTACAGGGTTTTAACCGGGGTTACCTTGAAGGTCGTTACTCCTATGTTGAGCCAAAAGTAACAAGAACAATTAAGGAAATCGATGGGCAAAGGTTTGTTCTTACAGGGCGTTATGATCTTACAACAAAATGGGGTCTAAGGTTGACTGGAGATTTCCGACGATCACTTCCGGAGATGTCTTTTTCAACAATGGATAGAGGAACAGTTTCGGTTTTATATAGGGATAATCGACTGGGTTCACTTACCCTCTCTTTAATTGGTGGAACTAGGGAATTTGACGTGGAAGGAAACGGTGAAGATTTTATTAGGGTTGAAAGTAACGACCTGGGTTTTCGGATCCAGCATGCAAAAAGAACAAATGCTTATTCCTGGGGAATTTTACTCGGATATCTGGCCGGGCAACTTTCAATTGAGGATGGGATTACCAGAAGGGAGGATAACTTAGATTCAGAAGTTGAACTGTCTTTATCCCTTACACCGTCAATAAATATAACAGGTAATTTTGAAATGGATGCAAGGTTTATCGAACAGGAATTAATTGGGGGTAAACTACGTTTGGAAGCAGCTTCGCGTTGGTCTATAACTGATAATACTTTTTTAAGTGGTAGTGCGGACTCAACTTTATATTTTGAAGAAACCGGTTTAACCGAATTCGAACAGGGAGAGGCAAGCTTGGGCCTTAATTTAATGCATTTTTTTAGTTATGATACGGTTTTAAGCCTAGGGGGGGCCTATATTGTTTATCCATATTTAGATACCTCTTTTTATTCAGCTAGGGGTTCTTTTTCTCATTACTGGGGGGAGCGTAGAGGAAGGTTTAACTTAAATCTGGGGGTTAGATCACCGCTGACTGGAAGGGAGAATTTCCAGGTTTCCACGGGGACAGGCTTGAGCTGGACCTTTGAATCGGGATTGACAGGTGAGTTTGAGGTCAAAAGGAGTTACCAAACAATGTTTGATACAGAACCGGTTTATTCTATTGAGTTGGGTTTTTCCCAGATTCTCGGGTTTGGATCAGGCAGGCTTGTTGGGCAAACCCATCCCGGTTCCAATCAACATGTTAATTTTATAGGTGGACTTGTTTTTCTTGATCTAAATGGGAATGGGATTTATGACAAAGGAGAACCGCTTCTGGATGATATCCCCATTTTACTAGGGGGAATCAGGGGGGCAACAGATAAAAACGGAAGGTTTCTTTTTGAAAATTTGCTTACTGGAAATTATGAAGTAAAAATTGATGAAACCCTTCTTCCAGCAGAATATACAATTGTTACCCGACCAAAGGTTGTTGAATTACGAGAAAACGAAAATTTCTTCCTGGAATTTGCCGTTACCGCTAATGGAATTATTTCGGGTAGAGTGTTTTTAGATCGGAATTTGAGCGGAACATATGATGCTGGAGATGAACCAATGTCTTTTGTAGGGATTTATGTTGAAAACCTTGACCGGGTAATTTATACAAAGCGAGATGGAACTTTTTACCTGGAAAATGTCCCTCTCGGAGAGCATCAGCTAAAAGTTTTAGGTGAAACTCTTCCTGCTTTTACAACTGCAGGCGAAAGGAAAGAATTTTCAGTAAAACTGACTCCTCAGGATCTTGCAGTTGAAAACTTTTTAATTCCCATTCGTTATGAGTTTTAGTTTTTGCAGTTTTATTTAGAAAAACAATAATTGTTCTCTAGAAATCCAGGGTCCCGGGAAGCTTTCCTTCCCCTTGGCTTAAAAAAATGATGCTTTTGTTAAGAAATTTTTCTTGAAAGAAATTCCCTTTTACCCAAAAAAGTTTAATGAAGATTGGGCCGTTAAAAAATAGAAATTTAATCGTGTTGTTAAAAGAGGTAATTATTTTGGTTGCAAAATTAAACTCTAAAAGAGAAGGGATGGGTCAGGATGGATCAAAGCCCTTTGCAAAAGAACTTGAGTTCATTTCTTATTATTTTTTCTTTAGTAATCTTATCCTTTTTTTACCCCGTTACAGTTTTGGCAGAAGAAGAGTTAGAGACCAAGTTTGTTGCTTTGGTCGTCCTTTTAGACAAAGAAATTATCCTGGTCGATTATTTTTTCGAAATCCTGGTAATAGAGGGAAATATTTTAATTCCTCTCCGGGCTTTCTCAGAAAAACTGGGCCTAAACCATGATTATTTACAGGAGATGTATTATCAGCATTTTCCCGGTTTAATGCTACCTTACTCTACTGATTTTGATCCCAGTACGGGAGTTTTTATCGAACATCCTCCCTGGGGGGTAGAAACCCAGAAGGTTTTTGAAGGTGATCTGTATGTTTCTCCTGAAGCAATTGAGTTCCTTACAGAAGTCCTAATTGACTGGAATTCTGAAACCCTCGAATTGAGCGTCGATATTTTGGATATCCGTTGGGAATATATTAAAACTCCTTTAGAACAGTTGATAGATCCGCGTCCCCCGGTAACCGAGATAGTTCCTGAAGTGGTAGGACCTGATTTTTCAATTGGTTCAATTCAATACACGGTTGGAGTAGAGTATAAATGGGTGAATGAAGACGAGCAGCACGTCACCCTTAACCAAATGACTACACTGCATGGAAGAGCAGGAGACTGGGCTTTTTCCCTGAGGGGTAAAGGGGATTATGGGTTTTCTACAGGGGATTTGGATTTAACGATTCCCATGTTTCGGCTTCGGTACACAGAAGGAGATCAGTTAATTGTAATCGGGGATAGCAGGGTTTTCCTGGGGCAAACACTTGGTAGGAAAAGTTTCCGGGGGTTTTTATACCAATTTCCCGAATGGAGAATAAGTTCTGTTCGGGCCTTTACTTCGATTTCTGGAGAAGCGCGTCCAGGGGATACAGTCACACTTTTTGTTAATGAACGCCGGGTGGACGAGATTTACATTTTCAGGGGAGAACAGTCTTACAATCTCAAGGAGGTTTCTCTAATTCCCAACCGAACCAACAATATCAGGATTGAAATAAGGAGGTTTGATGGGGAAATTGTAGAGATAGAAAAACAAATCCCAGGAAGCCCCAATATTCTGGAGGAGGGAGTTTGGGAATACCTTGTTTTCCTCGGAAGGTATGGAGGAAAAGACGGAAGAGATTATAAAGGTGATATTGTTGGACAGGAAATAAAATTTGCAATTACCGACCGGGTTACGGGAACCTGGGAAATTGCAGGTTTAAGGGATTTTGATTCTAGCGGTGAGCCCAAGGATTTTGTTGAAGTTGGCAATGTAATGGGGCTTGCTTTTTGGCCCTTTGATGTTCCCCTGCTTTTTTCAGTTGACTGGCTTGCGGGGGGAATGTTCGGTGAAATAGCCCACGGCGTCAGGTCGGAAATGCTTTATACACTGGAAAAAGGTTATTTTGAAGTTGGTTTCTCCTATGTCCCCCCCCCGGTAACGGTGGGGGTTAGGGAAAATTCCGGTTTTTATGTTTGGACAGGTATTGATTATGAAATATCTCAAAATTATAATTTATCTTTAACTGGTGAATTATATCGGCCCATCTGGGATATGGAATATAAAACCGGCCAGAGGGTAGAATCAACTGTCAATTACCGGGATGGAAGAAGGCTATCTCTGGGTTTTACCGGGGCTATAGGGCATCGTTTTTATATTGATAAAGGTACAGACGGAAACATCCGCTACAATGATATTATTGACATGGATTTAATTTTTGAACACAGATCTTATACCCCCGGAGGTTCGACCCGAAGTAAAATAGGTTTTCTCGGGGGATATCTTTATCCCGGGGACCATCACCCATATTTATTGTCTGAAATAATTTTGGACCTTGGTCTTACGCGGAACCTTGCAGATAATTTCCTAATTGGGGGAAATATAAGCACATCTGCTTTTTGGCTGGGAACTGAATTTGAGGAATTGAAAGCAAAGGCTGATGCTAGAGCAAGAATTACCGCAAGTGATAATTTAATAATTACAGCGACCGGTTTACTCGAGGGAGAGGGAGAGAAAGACAGTGAAGATCTGGTTGAACCCGGAAAAATAGAACTGGGGCTTGCGGCTACTTATTACTTTTCCCGTCAGTTTTATTCTACAGGTGAGGTGAAATACACTCGTTTACCCCAAAAGGGAGACGCTTTTTACACAAGCAAGGGTACCGTTTTTTATAATAACCCGGATTTAAATCTTAGATTGTCCCTGCGAGGAGAGTATCTGACTCCGACAAATTCCAGGGAAGAGCCTCAAATAAAAGCCGGAATAGGCGCAACAAAAACCTTTTCATCAGGTTTAGGTATTTCTTTGGATGCAGCTCGAACCTATCGTTCTTCGACATCCGTGGATCCTGAGTATACTTTTGGGTTTTCAATAAACCAGACAATAGGGTTTGCAGGAGGCAATATTTTTGGGCAGAGACACCCTTCTGGCACGGACCACGTTTCTTTTATCGCAGGTGTTGTTTACCTTGATGAAAACGGAAATGGTATTCGGGATAAAGAAGAACCATTACTTTCTGATATAACCATCCTACTGGATCGGAGGAGGGATAGCACGGATGGGGAGGGGATGTTCTTTTTTGAAAGGATTGGCCCGGGTTTATATGAAGTGGGCATAGATCCAGCCCAGTTACCAAAAGAATACCAGGTAATTACTCCAAAGAAGGTTGTTCAGATTCGAGAAAATGAGAATATTTTCCTTGAGTTCGGTGTAATTAAGTCGGAATAAAAGGGAAAGAGAACCAAATAAAAGATGAAACTAAAACACCGGATAATTCCGGTGTTTTTATGATAAAAAAGCTTTAGTGGTATTCGAGGAAAATTGAGGAGAAAATCATTTGCAGGGGTTTTAAGTTTCCTGACAAAATACAAGATAGAGTCCAGGTGATTTTTGTTTTTAGGGGGTGTAGGTTTTGATTATAAGCGCCAGCCGGAGAACAGATATCCCGGCCTTTTATTCTTCCTGGTTCATGGATAAAATCAACCGCGCTTACTGCATTGTAAGCAACCCTTTCAATCCCCAACAGGTAAAATTGATAAGCTTAAAAACGGAAGATGTGGACCTGTTTGTATTTTGGACAAAAAATCCCGCTCCATTTATTCCCCACCTGGGAAAACTGGATAGAATGGGTTATTATTACTACTTCCTTTTTACTTTGAATCCCTACTCTGAAGAGATTGAACTAGGCCTGAAGAGGGTTGAAAAAAGAATTGATGTTTTCCAGGAGTTATCCAGACTAATCGGGCCGGAGAAGGTAATCTGGCGATATGATCCGATTATAATTACTCGAACAATGGATTTTTCCTACCACAGGGAAAAGTTTGATTATTTATCTTCCGCCTTACAAGGGATGACCAGGCGAGTTATAATAAGTTTTTATTCTCCTTACCGTTCGGCCGATAAACGCCTGAAAAAAGCAGGGCTGGAAATAAACCTTCCTGAAAACCGGGAGCAGGAGA
>PWGV01000016.1 GCA_003554585.1 Halobacteroidaceae bacterium
AGGTTACAGTGTAGTCAGTTGCTGTCCACTGGGCATACAGTGTGACGTTGGCCGCGGGCATATCAAAAGTATCACCGGGATCGAAGGAATCTCCGGTGCCGTCGGCTTCAGTGTTCCAGGCCAGGAATTCGAAGCCTTCTTTATTCATCTCCCCGACATCCATTACGGTTACTGTATCACCCAGGTTATAAGGGCTGTCCTCATCAGTGGGAGGATTTTCACCTGTATTGGCATCGTAGGTTACAGTGAAGTCAGTGGCTGCAAAGTTGGCCATAATTGACTTGCTTTCATCCATGAAGATTGTTATTTCTGCTTCTGAGCTATCCACATCACCTGTCCAGGCCTCAAAAGACCAGCCTTCAGCCGGTATGGCTTTTAAGTCTACTTCTTCTTCTCCAAACAACTCATCAAATGGCAGCTCAATTTCTGTACCATCCAATTCTACAGTTCCTTCCCCTACTTGGCTGACTTCCAGGGAATATATTGCTATTGGTAAAGCTTCAGTAGCTACGAACTCTATCCAATCACCATCATTGGCAATGGTAACTGTTGCTTCCAGGGGATCAAAGTCATAGTCTTCATGAACTGGTGTAATAGTTACATTTCCAAGCAACCTTCCCACCATTGTTTTAACACTATCCCCATTTTCCATGACCTTTAAAGCATCATTTTCTTCCTCAAAAGAGTCAATGGTGAAATTGTCGATATCGGGACCCTCGACCAACACCCTGAGATCACCGACATCAGCACTATCTACGCCCAATATGGTGATTCCAACTCCAAAAAAATCACAAGGATCTCGATCACAGCCCGAAAAAGCAAATATGAATAATGATAATACTATGATGAGAGCTCCTAATTTTGAGACTGATTTTCTATCCATATTTTATTTTTCCCTCCTTTTACTTTTTCCGCTCTTTCAACCTTCATACTAGTACTTAAACGCCAGATACCTAAACCTCTTCCCAACTCCTCATCAAATCTGGTTATTGCATTTGAATAGCAGTAGCAAATTAGTTCTACTGTTATTTAAAAAAACTATAGAATTCTTCCTCCCAGCATCACTCTCCTTGGGGTTTTATTAAATCCTGTTATTTAGGTAAGCATTTCAGAAAGTCTGGTGAGGCTTGTTTTTTAAACCAGGAAAAGAGTAGTAGGTTACTCAGTAAGAAGACTGTTTGAAAACTTTTTTTGTAAACCCCTGATTTTTTTAACCTTTTGGTTCTGTTTTCGTCCATTCGGGCCAGTTGCGGATTTCGGTTTTATTCTGTGAAGTTTCAACGGCTTCCTGAATCAAATTAATTAACTCCAGCAAACTTCGAAATCTAATGCTTTTTTCTCCTTCCAGCCAGTGGAGCTCCCCCTGCCAGGTGGAGTTTTGACAATAGAAAATTCGCACAGAAAGAGAGCATACCCGACCAAAATGAATGATGTTATCCTTTGAATCAGCCATAAATTTAGTCACCCGCCCTGGTCATTATTTAGAACTTTCGCACCTTACTAAAATAATAATAATAAACCAAAATCACCTGGCAGTCTTTTCCCTGTCACTTTTTGGTCAAATATTTTTTTTCCTCATTTTATGGATTTTTTTTAGAATAAACCATCTCTTTTTGCAAGCTTTTTCTCCGGCCCCAGTAAAAAGGGAGTGAAAAAAAGTAAGGGAACCCTTTTGCGGGTTCCCAATAGAAAAATCTCTATTCCGACCATTAAAATAATGGATAATAAAAAAACGCCTCCGGAAAGAAGGCGTTTACAGGCTCTCAGAATAAACCTGGAAATTTAATTCGATGCCGGGATGATCACTGGAAAACTGGTTCTCCAGCCGGCCTGTTACAGCATCGAGTTTTTCTTCCTTTGTATCGGACAGGAGGAGCAAAAACTGGGAAAGGCCCCAACGGCAGAAAACATCACCCTTGCGGAGAGAGCGCAGGAGCATTTTTTTCAGGTCATCCATGACCCTTTCGAGTTCATTACTTTTTTTGTCTTCCAACTCCAGGTCAAGAAAAAGTAAAAGAGAATTTTGTTCTCTCCTTTCCATGCGCCTTTCCTCCAGCCTGTATAGGGAAATGAAGGTTTCTGGTTCGCAGTAGAAAGCACCGTGGCTGCCCTTTGTGCTGAGTTTAATCTGCAGGCCTTTTAAGTCCTGGGACTCCAGTTTCTCACTCGGAACTCTTCTTATCCTTTCATTTAATTCCTCCATCTTCTGGGAAGGTCTGATCCCCAGTTCCCGGGAAAGGTAGGAGGTTGCCTTGTTATAATAGGTCCGGGCCTGCCCGTTTTTTCCCTCCATTAATAAAATCTCCAGGTACTGGAGGTGAAAATCTTCTTCCAGGGGTTCTTTTTCCAGTGCTGACAACAATATTTCTTTAGCCTCTTCATGCCTGCTTTTATCCCGCAAAATCTTAATAAGGCCCATTATATTCTTTAAATAAAGGTTGAGGAAATACATTCGGGAATTCATGGTCCAGCTCTCGTAGGGAAGTTCGGGTAAATAATCTCCCTGATAAAGATCAAATGCTCTGCAGTGGAGGTCGAGGGCCTGATCTGGGTCGCTTTCCTGTGACCGCAGTGCCTCCTGAACCAGTTTTTCAAAACCCTCGATATCAATAAAGGTATCCAGGTCAGGGTTGATGATATATGAGCCTTTGGCAGAGACTATGACCGCTTTTTCCGGTTCATTATCATTGCTCAGTAGACGGCGCAGTCGGTAAATCTGATTGCGCAGAACGTGTTTGGGGTTATCAGTTGAATGGCCCGGCCAGAGCGTTTCCAGCATCTCCTCGGGTTGTTTCGGGTTGTTTCTAAAGGTTAAAAGGTACTGGAAAAGTTTCCATAGCCGGTATGAACTCTGCCAGTCATCGGTCAAAACCCGGTCACCTCTTTTGACCATAAACCTGCCCAGGGTATAGATTTCCAGATCTTTCTTTTGTGATTGGGAATTCATAAGACCATCTCCCTGATCATTATCCTGCTCATACCAAAAAACAGCACATATTTAAACTAACCGTGCTGGCCTGTTTCCTGCAGGCTTACAAGGCAAAGTATTACAGTTTTACTGAGGCTTTCCAAAAAGGGGAATGTAATTTAATCCAATTAATATATAAAAAGAGTCGGGAAAAAAGCCTGCAATGACCTGCCCCAATTAACTCCGAACAAGCCTGCAAACTCCTTACTTCAAAAGATAAGGGAAAAAAAACCAGGTACTTAAGAATAGTTCTCTTTTTTTCCGAACCTTCCTGCTTATAATGGGTTAAAACAGTAAATTTTTTGTCCAATTTTTTCATGGCATATTACATTATCAGGTTAAATATAATCCAGAATAAGAAAGGGGCGTCTTTTATTTCTCAACTT
Organism: Halobacteroidaceae bacterium; assembly: GCA_003554585.1. Classification (GTDB taxonomy): domain Bacteria; phylum Bacillota; class Halanaerobiia; order B1SED10-174; family B1SED10-174; genus T1SED10-26. The sequence continues at coordinate 3,355 of PWGV01000016.1, forward strand.
TTCACCTGATTTGTTACTGCAGTAGTGACTGTAGAAAAGTCAAGAATTAAGGGAGGGAAGGTCCATTCTTCTCCTGGGTTAAACCTACCATATTTAAAGGGATCAAGTTCCTGGCAGGAAACCCTAAATGAGAAGCCATCCCAGGGGTAGTTTAATTTTGCCCAAGTTTTTCACGGGGATTTGCCTGAACTAAGTTAAGGCAGAAAAGTTGTTGAGGTCCAGGTTATTATAAGAAACCGATTTAGAACTAATCAGGAAAATAAATATTGGCGGTACAGGGAATTAACGGATGCCCTGTTAAGAAGCTGATTTTTCCTGCCGGGAAATTCAAAACCAGATTTTCCCCAGGGGGTACTTTCGCCTATTAAATGTTCGGATCAGGTACCATGTCAGCTGCCAGATGGGATTAAAAAAGAAAGGGGGTAGGCGAACAACTGGCCCTTTTTTCCTGGAAGTTCTTAGCCCAATAGAAAGGGTTTAATATTTTTCTGGATTTTAAAAAGTCCAGGTCATTCAACTGCTTTTGCTGGACAGATTTCAGGTCAGCTTTGCAGAGCAAATGGCCTTTTTAAAGTCATCTTGGGGTTACCTGCTGGAAATGATCAAGATTATCCCTTGCAAACTTTTACTATTAGCCAGCTTGCCCGGTTATCTGGAGAAAAAAAGGTCAACGTTGGGGGGTTATTTCCAACTCAATCTACAAAAATGAGGAGGGAAGGGGAACATATAGGCATGGCTTTCCCAGTAATGGGCTAAAAATTGGATAAAGAGACCGTATTTTTTAGCAGGGAGGGCTTATTATGTTAAAATAAAGTAAAATGAACATTGAAAAACCTCTTCTTTTATAGTATATATAAAGTTGAGTAAATGTTTGTTTTAGAAAGCAAATCAAATAACTTATCTCATTGAAAAAGGCAAACCCGTTGTGAAGCGGGGACGCAAAGTCGCGAGTCTTATGCATCGGTATAAGATAGTCGGGCTGCCGGTGGGGATCAAACCATCCCTGGACGGCGATGGTTTTTTTATTTAATCTATATTCGATCTTTAATTCTTTTTGCAGGGCCCGGACCCGGAAAAACATTAGGAGAAGTTATTTGATCCAGGAAAACCTCATACTGCATCTCATTGAAAAAGGCAAACCCGCTGTGAGGCGGGGACGCAAAGCCGCGAGTCTTATGCATCGGTATAAGATAGTCGGGCTGCCGATGGGGATCAAACCATCCCTTGACGGCGATGGTTTTTTTCATCCATATGCCCGTACCGATCCTTTTGCTCGAGATCAGACTGCGGCCGCCATTGGCATTGATGGCATTTGCGGAGAAGATCAGCAAAAATCTAACGCCCAGAGGAGGTACGGGACAATGGTTAAAAAACATTCCTGCTTACTAATAATTTTAATAGCGTTCCTGGCGTTTGCAGCAAGCGGTTGTGACGTTGCCGGTGTGGATGAAACTAAAGTTAAAGATGAAGATAGCGGTAGTATTGCTGGTTATATTACCTATGTTTCCAAGGCTGGCGGCCTGGAAGCAGCCTCTGCGGGTAATTGCATGGAGGTTCGTATTCTGCCCGAGAAGCCCGCTGTTAAGACATTAAGTTCCCAGCCGAGCCCCGAAGAGGTCAGTGTCCTTGTCCTGGGAACCAGTGTTACAGCTTCCACTGATAAAAACGGCTATTTCCGTATAGATGGTCTGGAGCCGGGCACCTATGATGTTGCTTTCTCTCACCCTAATTTCAAGGGATTCAAGGTAAGTGTGACAGTTATTGCAGGGGAAACAACCGAAATCAGTGGAGCTAATTTCCCCCTTCTTTATTACCTGATGGTGGGCCTGGATGAGTACTCCCGGAGCGTGTTTAACCTGCCGGGAAGCGTTAACTCCCTGGAGTACTTTTACGAGCATGTTGTCAATAACAATCTCCTTTCTGGCAAGACAATAATCCTGACCAATGAAGAGGCTACCAAAGGAAACATTGAGCAGGCCCTGGCTGATATCGGAGATAGGATGGAAGAGAGGGACTACTTAACCTTCTATTATCACGGCCACGGGATATCCAACAGTAAGGGGCAAAACCTTTCCACCCACATCCTGGAGATGGAGGAGCTAATTTCCCCGGAGGAACTGGGTTCCTGGCTGGAGGATTATATACCCACCAACAATATTACCCTTCTACTTGAAGCCTGCTACAGCGGTGGCTTTATCAGCTCCCTGGAGATGAATGAGGCCAGTATTGAAATGAACTCCCTTTATGGGGCCGCTTCCAGTCTGAGCGACCACGGCTATACTGTCATCACCGCTGCCGGTAAAGATCAGGTGGGTTATCAGGTCAATTTCGCGGGGGGTTGGAAAGGTCTTTTGACCCGCTTTCTGGTACAGGGGCTAAAGGCCGAAGGAGGCTTCCCCTCGGATAAAAATGGCAGCGGGGAAATTACGGCCGAGGAACTCTTCCAATACGCAGAGCCGCGAATAATTCAGTACCAGGAAGAGCGGGAAAATATCTTCTCCAAGGGCGTATCCCATCCCCAGTTTTTGAATGGCCATTCCGACACGGTCATATTCAGGTATAACAACTGATTTTCCTCTGCGGGGAGTATTGAAAGACCCCAATAAAAATAAAAAAAATCCTCCGAGAGCGATCTCGGAGTTCTTTTTTGTTGTCTCCTAATTATTTAAGTCCCTGGCAGAGGAAGGCAAAAAAGAAACATACAATAATCCTGATCAGGGTGGGCAGCGAACTAAGGATACTGTTGTCCACTGCTCCTGATTCCGGTTCCAGTGCATTCTTTGAGGATATGGAATGTTGGTAACGGGAGATCGCGCTTCTGGAGTTCAGGAGGAGAAGAGGGGTAAAGGCTGAATTTGATCAGGGCAGTCCAGGAAACAAGGTTTTTGCCTGGACTTTCCCTGAAAGGAGTATCGGGTCGATAATATTAATTATTCCCCGGAGGCAGGAAAAAAAGATAAGGCCCAAACAGGCCAGTTGCAAAACCCGGTCTAACCGTAAAGTCAGGCCCGGTAAAACCCTTCCCTAATTTTCCCTTTGGGCCAGCTTATTGACTAAAATTCGCCCCAAAAAACCCGGATTTTATTGTCGATGGAAAATGCCATCAACCATCAGCCCCGGAGTTGAATAAAAGCGAATATACAGTTCATCAAGGTCTTGAAATTCGCCTTCCAGTCTCCAGGTTTGGGGAGAACCATTGGGCTTGTAAAGGAACTGGCCGGTGAGTTCCTGATTCAAAGAATCCCATTCCCAGTAGAGTAGCTGGAACTCAAGATCGGGCCCCCCAAAATGAATCTCGCCGGTATTGTCCCAGCCCTCAACCTCTTCGAAATTGATCCATATTGTCTGATAGCCAGTGAAAGTTTCTGCCTGCCATTCGCCCTCCACATTATAGGTTGGGGGAGTTTCAAAGTCCAGACAGCCTGCCAGGAGCAGAGCCAGGCAGGAAATAGCCAGTCCGGTTATAAGTAGTTTCTTCACCATTTCGCACCTCCCTTCCCTGATTTTATTTCGATGCTTTACTAAATAAAACCTGCAAAAATAAATATTTTAAAACATAAAAATAACCCTGTCCGGAGACGGAAAACAGGGAGGGGTCCGGATTATAATTATCTTTTTTTGTCTTAAATCCTTAATTTCCGATTTAAAAATGCCGAATAACTTAAGTGAAGAGTGTTTTTTAAAAGTTTGCACCCCTTTACTCCCCAAGTCAGGACCTCTTCTTTTGCTGAACATAAGAGCCCTGAACCGGGATTAATCAGGAGGGGAAAAAGATTTTGGATGGCTAACCGGAAATAGGTGGCGATGAAAAAAGAGACTTAATCTTCTGAGGCAAAAGGGTCCGGCAAGTTGAGTGTTTATTTTCGTGGTCAAAGGAGAGGAAAAAGGGTCTGCAGATTTAATTACAGGGAGGTTTAATTGATGGAAAAACAGCTCATAACTTTTAATCTTCTGGAAGAGGAGTTTGGCATTGATATCCTCTATGTAGACGGTATTCACCGCCTGAAAGAGA
>PWGV01000135.1 GCA_003554585.1 Halobacteroidaceae bacterium
CCCCGGGTAAGTCTGCCTGCCAGAACTTGAACTCATCCGTAACAACAACTCAGGTTATCCAGCCTTTGGACTTTCCCACTTTTTGCAAGGTTGTCCACCTGAGCTGCCAGTTTCGGTTCGCTTAGACTATGTTCCAAGTTCCCCTCTCGGCTTCCTTCAGACCTCACCGTCACCAGTGACGCCCTTGCCTACAAGTTATCTTCCTGCTGGTTAGGTGATGCGGACTTCTTTCAATCCTCCGGCTCAGCAGACATGCCGGGCACACAAAAAAAGATGCCCTGTGAGCATCTTTTTTAGAGAATTGGTCCTTTTTCTTCCTCAATATTTAGGTTTTCCCCATATTGAAACTCCCGCAGGGTTTCCTCCAGGACCAAAAGACCCTTTTCCAGGTTCTCTTTATCCCCTGTTGCAAAGCTCAAGCGAAACCAGGGGGAGTTTTGCATCCCCGCAAAAAATGATGATCCGGGAGCTATAGGTGTACCCTTCTTGCGGCTGATACGGCCCAGGTTTTCAGAACTTCCCCCTCTATTAACCCTGACCCAGAAAAATAGTCCTCCGCGGGGATCATGGTAATATAAAAGGGGTTTTAATTTTTCCAGGAATTTTTTAACCAGTTTGTATCTTGCCTGGAATTCTTCCCTGATCGCATCAAGGTGTTTTTCCCAGCTATCATCTTTCAGGTAAAAATATAGGGCCATCTGAAGTAAACCTGAACTGGAAATATCCGTTGCATATTTCCCCTCCAAAAATTTCTCCTGGAGTTCTTCGGGTAAAACAGCAAAACCCAAACGAAGTCCGGGCATTAAAACCTTGGAAAAACTTTTCAGCAAAATCACTCGGTCCCAGCGGTCCAGTGCTTTTAAAGAAGGCTCCCTTTGATTGTATGTCCGGTAATCAAGCAAACTCAGGTAATCATCTTCCAGGATATAAAAATTATATTTATAAGCCAGTTGTAAAAGCCTTTCCTTTTGCTCTCTGGTATAGGAATAACCCGTGGGATTTTGCAGTTTGGTCATAACATAAATTAGTCGGGGACGAAAATCCAGGAGCCGTTTTTCCAGTTCTACAAAATCCAGCCCGGAGCGGTTTATAGGAATGTGAATTATCCTGGCTCCCCGGCTCTGGAAGGTAAGCAGAGAACCGGGGTAAGTAGGTTCTTCTAAAAAGATTGTTTCTCCCTGGGCTAAAAGCACCTTTGCAGCAATATCAATTCCCTGCTGACCACCGGAAATGACCTGGATAAAATCCGGAGAAACATCAATTCCTTCCTGATGCAAAAAAGAGGCCATTTTAGTCCTTAAAGGTTGATATCCCTTATGCGACTGATAACTCAGAGCCTCTCCCCCGTAATAATCCAGGACGTGATTTAGGGCAGCCTTAAATTCCCGGACGGGAAATAACTGGGGAGATGGTGATAGGGAAGAAAAATCGTAGATTTCTGCTCCGCTGCTTTCCTCGTTGAAACTTTCCAAAGCAGTGGACACAAAAGTTCCCCTCCCCACGTGTTTGTACACAAGACCCTCCCTTCCCAGGACCTCCAGGGCCTGAACCACGGTACTATTATTAATTTTTAAATCCCCCGCAATTTTTCGAATCGGGGGAAGTTTTTGCCCGGGGGGAAGTTCTTGGTTTTGGATCATTTTTTTTAGGGATTGGTATAACTGGGAATAAAGTGGAATCCCGCTACTTCTATCCAATTGTACCCCTACAATGGGGTTGTTTTTTCCCATTATCCTCTTCCTCCTTGACTATTTTGGCCAAACCAGCTAATATTGTACTGCTTAAGCGAGGTTTTTCAAAGATTGTACCCAAACATTATAGCAGAAAGAAGGAGGAAAAACAAATGAAAAACAGGTTTACCAGCGATGAACTGGAGAAAAAATTACATGGTGGAGTAATTATGGATGTAACCAACGTTGAACAGGCAAAAATAGCTGAGGAAGCCGGAGCTTCTGCTGTTATGGCTCTAGAGAGGGTCCCTGCCGATATTCGAAAAGAAGGCGGAGTTTCCCGCATGTCTGACCCGGGAATGATCAAAGAAATCATGAAAGCTGTATCAATACCCGTTATGGCCAAGGTAAGAATAGGACATTTTGTTGAAGCTCAGATTTTACAATCCTTAAATGTCGACTTTATTGACGAGAGCGAAGTCCTTACTCCCGCTGACGAAGAGCACCATATCAACAAACGAGAATTCAATACCCCTTTTGTTTGTGGGGCCCGCAGTCTGGAAGAAGCACTGCGGCGGATTGGAGAAGGCGCGGCCATGATCAGAACTAAAGGTGAAGCAGGAACCGGAAATATAGTAGAAGCTGTCCGCCATATGCGAAAAATTTCTTCCCAGATCCGGGAAATAAGAGGACTTAGAAAAGATGAGCTTCCAACCAGGGCCAAAGAACTCCAGGCTCCACTGAACCTTTTGGAAGAAGTAAATGAAAAAGGTGGTTTGCCAGTTCTTAATTTTGCTGCTGGTGGCGTTGCCACCCCGGCTGACGCAGCCCTGATGATGCAGCTGGGTTGTGATGGAGTTTTTGTAGGTTCCGGAATTTTTAAATCTTCTGAACCGGAAAAAAGGGCCAGGGCAATTGTTAAGGCGGTCCAGAATTTCCAGGCCCCCTCCTCCCTCGCCCAAATCTCAGAAGGTTTGGGTACTGCGATGAGCGGAATCTCCCTGGAAGATATCCAGGAAGATCAACGTATGGCTGCCAGGAGCAATTAAATCTTAAAACTCTACCGGCTCTTAATATGAGCCGGTTTTCTTTAATAAAAAAAGGCCGCCCCGAGAGCGGTCTTTCTTACCTGAAGATTATTCTACCCAGGAGAGGTCTATAAATGGAAATGGCTTCATACGGACAGAGCTCCTGGCAGCAAAAACACCGGATACAGCCATCAAGATCAATTTTAGGATTTTTTTCCTCGGTCCCGCTAATTACCTTCGGTGGGCAATGTTTGGCACATATCCCACAGCCAACACATTTCTCCCGGTCAAATTTTGGGACAGGCTGCAGAATATTATGGATACGGGGAACCCATTTTTTGGGAATTAATCCACTGAAAAGGGTAATTTCCCTTTTGCCCTGGGGGATCAAAAATTTTTCTTTGCCCAGGTTTCCAATAATTTCAACATCACTGCTTTTTGCCGGCAAATTAAGGTTTTCTGCAACTCGGATGGTGGGAACATGCGATGGATCCATTCCCATTATCCTTGCCATAACCACATCTGCCGCAAAAACATTTCGGGCCATTACTATCTTGCCGGCCTTTTTTTTGGTTCCACTGGAAGGCCCATTCCCCTCCATGCCTTCCACCCCATCTATTACCGTTAAGGCGGGATTTAATAATCTGGCTATATCAACTAAAAGAGTGGAAAAATGGGTGATCTCGTTCATCTTCATATGGTATTCGGTCTTTTGCATTCCGGGAAGGGCTCCAAAAAGGTTTTTAACTCCTCCGGTCATACGGGTTAACCCATGTGTTTTCATTTTGGCAACATTAATTAATACATCACAGTTTTTAATAAACCCGGCCAGTCCAACTCTTTTAATTACTTTCCCCGCGGGAAAGGAAGTATCAACTTTTTCCAGGCTATAATTCAACTGGGCCCCAGAAGCCTGGGCAGCCTTTTCCATCTGGGTAGTTTTGTACAGGGTCTTCAGATAAGGCCGGTTAAAAGGCCCTCCCGGAGTATCACCTATGGTTAGTTTTTTTGCTCCCTTTTCCAGAACGATCTCAGCCAGTGCCTGAATAATGACAGGATGGGTTGTAACACCTTTTTCTGGTTTTTTGGGAATGAGGAGGTTGGGTTTTAAGACACAACTTTTCCCTGCAAAAAAAAGGCGAGGATCTATTTCCAGGACCTCAAGACCCTCACGCAAAATTTTTTTAATTTTTGAGATATCATAAGAAGAACAGTCTGCGACAAAGACACGCTCGACCATTAACTTCACCTACTATCTGGGAGGAAGATAATTAAGAGGATTAACCGGCTCTCCATCTTTTCTTATTTCAAAATGAAGGTGGGGACCCGTGCTTACACCGCTATTTCCACTTAACGCAATTACCTGGCCGGGAACAACATACGCCCCTGCTTTTACCAGTAATTGACTGTTGTGCGCATAAAGACTGGAGTATCCATCACCATGATCAATTATTATTGTCCTACCCAGAGCTCCTTCCCAGCCGCTGGTTGTAACCAGTCCCCCGGCTGTTGCCATAACGGGTGTTCCCGGGGACAGGGCCATATCAATTCCACTGTGAAATTGCTGGGTACCTCGCACAGGATGAGTCCTGTAACCAAAGGGAGACGTTATCCTCCCCCGGGTAGGCCAGATAAAATCTCCGGAAGCAGAAGATCCAGAAACGCTGCCCGGATTGGGAATTTCAAGCGTCTGTCCCTCTACAATAAAATCGCTGTTAAGATTGTTTTTGGCTTTAATCTCTGCAATTGAAACTCCAAATCGCCGGGAAATTCCCGAAAGGGTGTCTCCACGGACCACCCGGTAGCGAATAGTCTGGGTATGGGTAGAGGGGTTTTCGTCACTTCCCCCCATCCAGGAGCGGGGAATTATAATTTCCTGGCCAGCGTAAATCCGGTCACTGGATAAATAATTGGCAATTTTAATTGCCGAAATTGTGGTATCAAAACTCTGGGCAATTCGGGAAAGGGTATCTCCCGGAATAACAATATAAGACAAAAATGGTTTTGCTTCCTGGAGAACCTCCCAGGTTTCCTGGCCAACCACACCATCGCTTCCCAACCCAAAGCTAGCCTGGAAAGCTTCCACAATTGTTTTTGTTTGCTGGCCAAAGTGTCCGTCTACCTCGATATTATACCCGAGGGAACTAAGTAATTGTTGCAGTTCTTCTACCTCATTACCTTCCATCCCCATCTTTAAAACCGGGGGGTCTTCTTCGGCAAAAACTGCCATCGGTAGAAAGGCGAAGATTAAAGCCAGTAAACCTATTGCTATAAATTTCTGCATAATCTCTCCTCCGCTTTTTAATATCGTTGCTCTAAATCCACTCCCTGGTAAAACAGCTTGATAATATCGGCATGGTCAATGCCATCAGCAGCCATCTGGGCTGAAGCGGTCTGATCAAGACCTACTCCGTGGCCCCAGCCACCTCCCCAGATCAGGAAAAATTCTGGCTTACCCTGATCATTGAAGAGGGGTTCAACCATGAAAACATTACTCTTTAAGCCTCCGAGCTGACCTCTAATCCGGTCTCCGGAAATAATTTCTTCTCCCTGTTCTCCCTGAACCAAAACGGTTTTTACAAACCCGCTATTTCCCCTTTCCTGGGGAATTATATTGGTTATCGGTCCCACTCTGCTGGCAACCGGAGGTTCTTGGGGCAATAGAACTCTGGTCCAGCGGTAACTTGTGGCTGAACCAAAATTTTCCGCCCGGGAAAACGAGGGAGGCCTTTCCTTGACCCAATCGGATAATCCCGAGGGGAGCAGATCCAGCTCATAGTGATCGGGAAAAATTGCCTGTCCCTTAAGGTAGGAAACATCCCCACCCCAGACCAGTGAACCATCTTCTGTAAAGCCACCTGAATTGGAGCTGTAAACTGCATCAATTGCCAGACCTCTATACGTTGCTATTAACCCCCGGGTAGCATCAACAGCTTCTGTGCTTCGTTCGTGTTCCCAGTAAGTGCCGTTGTAGGCAGCATTAAGAACCGAGGCTACCAGATGGTAATTTGCACTCGGGTTCCGATAATACCTGTTCAGGGTATAACTCCGAGCAGCAACTGTTTGAGCTTTTAAAGCTTCCATGGGCCAGGAAGCAGGCATCTCCGAAGGGATTACAGAATAAAGGTACTCTTCAACATTGACTTCATTGATTAAATAAAACCTGCTGGCATCTCTCGGTTCGAAAATAAACGCACCCCTGTACTGTCTATCTTCTCTACCGGCCCAGAAATATCCTTCTCCATATTCAACATCGAAGATGTGTAAAGTTGTATGCTGATCCTCGATATCCAGCCGATGCTTCTCCCGGGTGGAGAAAAGCTCCTCCCCTTCTAAGTTGGTGAGGTAAAAAACCCCTTGCGCGTATTCCATAATATATGTGGTTTTTTCCTGGCCTCGATGTAATTCCTGCCCATCCATGTCGGAAATGGAAAACGGTGCTCCGGCTTGAAAGCTGACCTGTAAACCCTGAGTTAAAAGAGCAACCCTCAAAAGCGGGATGTTCTCATCAATAACAGGTTCCACTTTTTGAAAATCAACGGGTTCTTTCCGTCTTTCATAATCCGGTTTATCCGGGGGCTCGGGCAACAAACTTTGGATTAAGGAAATCCTTTCTCGCACGGTACTGTCCCTGAGGTTAGCCGGTGTTCTCAGGTAATAATTGTAAGCGCTGTGGTAATCCTCCCGTCGGAAAGCGAGATGCCCTAACAGGAAATTAATTCCTGTAAAGCTGGTATCGCGGCGAATCCCTGCTTCCAGGATACTTTCAGCATTTTCCCATTCTTCAAGCTCTATATACGCCAGACCGAGAAAGTAGTAAGCCGCTATCAGGTGGCGATCATATTCAATTGCTTTTTTAAGATCTTCGATGCTCTTTTCCCATTGCCCCTCTTGTTGATAATGCAGGCCCCGGTAGAAAAAGAAATCGCGAATCTCCGCTGCTTCTAGTTCATCTGGATCAAAAAAACCTCTTTCAGAAACAACTTCCAGACGAACCAGTTCTCCTTTTATCCGGTCAACCTGGTCTGCTTCTTCCAGGCCTTTTTGCAGAACTTCCCGGGCTTCATTAAAATCACCCATTTCCAGGTATATATTAGCAAGGTCTATATAAACCCTGGTCGCGGTGGGGTCTTTTTCCAGTGCATATTTTAACAAAAGGGTGCTGGCGGCCAATTCCCCTCTCTTGTAGGCGATTTGGGCATTTTCTAAAGCTTCAGTAAAGGGGTCCTCCCCTCGAACTGGTTCGGAGAAAATAGAACAAGTTGAAAGAATCAAAAAAAACATTAAAAGCCAGGTAAACTTCGCCATCATTGCACCCCCATTGAAACTAATTCTACAGAACATCGAGAAAACCTTTGTGAAAAGGTTTTCTATTTGCAAAAAAAAGAGTCACAGAAAGCGGCTCTTATCTTGTAGTATGATAAAAATGCCCCTGTGTCATGTGGTAGGCTTCGCCAAGTCCTTCGCTGTAGGTGGGGTGAGCAAAAATGGTTTTTGCCAGTTGATCAACTGATTGTCCCATTCTTATTGCCCCTGCCCCATGGTGAATAATTTCCGTAGCCTCCCGGCCAACTATATGAATTCCCAGGAGGGTTTGCTTTTTTCTAGCAAAAATTATTTTAATCATCCCTTCGGGGTCAGAGGAAGCAACAGCTTTTCCCAGGGC
>PWGV01000200.1 GCA_003554585.1 Halobacteroidaceae bacterium
CTCATGACCGGGAAACAATAGACACCTGGTTCTGGCTTGGTTTTGGCCTCCGTTGTGTTGATTCGATTAGAAAAACCGAGGAAATAGAGGTTTCTCCCTCAGGGCTGGAAGTAAAAAAAGGGAAGTTTTCTGATCTTCCCATGTTAGCTTCGCTGCATCATAATCACCGCATTTATTACCGGAAATCACCTGTTTTTATGTTGAAAAACTTTGAAGATCCACTGGAAGATTTGGAGGAATGGCTATCAGGAGAAAATCATCACTTCTGGTATGCTTTAGATGAAGGGGCCCCCGTTGGTTATCTGCAGGTTGAACCAGCAGGAGAGACTTTTATTTCCCGTCATCCCTCGGTAATGAACATTACCGGTGCATTTGTTGCAGACAATATAAGGGGAAAGGGAGTCGGGCTTGCTCTTCTGGCCCGGGCCCAGAAATGGTTAAAAAAAGAAGGGTATCCCCTTTGCGGAGTTGATTTTGAGTCGATAAATATTACGGGAAGTAAATTCTGGAACCGCTATTTCACCCCTTATACCTTTAGCCTGGTCCGGCGTATTGACGAAAGGGTGGGGAGGGAAAAAGAAAATGCTTGAGAATTACTCTTCGCTTGGGGATAGAGGTCTCGCAGTCTTCTTTAGTGGAGGAGATAGCTCCCTGGCGGGGGAGACCCTGGAACACCTGGATAGGGCGGTAGAAGAGCTAAGTAAATATTTTAGCGTGGAAAGGCCAGAGGGATTAAGGGCGATATTAACCCCAAGTCGGAAAGAGTATGAGCGGTTGGTTGTTAATTTGCTGGGGGTTGATATTGAAATTCCCTCAAATCCCGGCCGGATTGCACAGCCTCAGAAAAAGGACCTGGTTTTTCTTGCCCCTTCTGCCTACGAAGAACATTCTACTTACAAATTTGAACCTGCAGAGTTCGGCAGGCTTGTCTTCCACGAAACAGTCCACGTGTTTGAAGAGTTACTCTCTCCCAATATTGAACTTGTTCCCCGCTGGTGGAGCGAGGGACTGGCAGTTTATCTTTCCCGACAGTGGAAATATTATGACCAGTTTAAATTCCGCAAACCGGTAGTTAAAGGTTTGCTCGAAGGAGAAATTCCGGAATTTGAGGAAATTGAACGCAGGGTTGACCTTTCTTATGATTGGGGTTGGACCGCGGTAATGTTTCTGGAGCAAACTCGCGGGAGGGAAGTAATCCGCAGGACCGCTTTGCGATGCTCCAGCGGAAATATACTGGAAACACTGGGAATGGGAAAGATAGAATTTGCAAGGGAATGGAAACACTGGCTGCAGGGAGAAGGCAAAAAAGTTATTGGAATTTATTAAGACAAAATTGATTTCTCAAAGAGTTAAACAAAATTTATTCAGGAAAAACTGCGGATAATCCGCAGTTTTTTGGTTGGTGGGAAGAAGAAAAAGCCAGTTGCTCACCGGGAAAAGGTTAATCTAAAATCCTTCTGATACCCGGATGAAATTTTAAAGGAATAAAATCCAAAAAGGAGAAATTTAAAATACTAACCCAAAAAAAGTTTTAAAAAAGGGAGTTCCGGTTTTATTCACTGGAGGAAACAAAAACGGGGTGGTATTTTGGGGAAAGAATAAAAAAGGTAATTGAGGGTTTTGTTGAGGGGTATTCTCAAAAAAAAGATACTCAAACTAAGTGGAAAAAACCAGTTGTTGGTTTTGCCGAGGCTTCAGATCCATTTTTCCCCAGATTGAAGGAAATAGTTGCTCCTGCTCATCTTGAACCCTGCGACCTTTTGCGGGGAGCCCAAACAGTCATTTGTTATTTTATTCCTTTTTCCGAAGAGGTTGTTTGCTCGAATATTAAAGGAAGTTTCTCTTCGCGGGAGTGGGGAGTTGCCTACCTTGAAACCAATAACCTGATTGAAGATTTAAACCAGAATTTGAAAAAGGAATTGAGCAAACTTGGCGCGGGGGCTGCCCTCATTCCCGCAACCCATAATTTCAATGAAGAAACCCTTCTCAGTAACTGGTCTCACCGGCATGTTGCTTTTATGGCTGGCCTGGGAAACTTAGGTATTAATAATATGCTGATTACCGAAAAAGGATGCTGTGGGCGGATTGGAAGCGTAGTAACTACCCTTGAGCTACCACCCTAGAATAAAAATGAAGGGCCTTTTTGTTTAGGCAAAGCCGGGGAAAAATGCGAGGTATGTTTGTTCAGGTGTCCTGTAGGCGTTTTTAGCAAGGGTGGTTTTGACCGCAGGGGTTGTTACGACTTTTTACTTTTGAATAATAACCATTTTCCCGAATTTGAACTTGTAGATGCCTGCGGGAAGTGCTGTGTTGGTTTACCTTGTTCAGTGGGAAACCCCCTTAAGGAAGGGTGAGAAAATGAAAAAAGAAAGCGGAAAAAAGAAAAATGGAAAAGAAGCAATTTCCCGCAAGGAAATTAATTTATTCCTGTGGTTGTTAGAGGAAGCCTACCGGGGAGATGGCAACCATTCCCTTTTAGGAAATCTTCGCCGGGTAGGTGTCGAGGACTGGAATGAGCCTCCCCAGGGAGGCGGACGTTCCCTGGCGTCAATTCTTGAGCACGTTGGCTGGGCCAAATGGATGTACCAGGATTATGCTTTTGGGACAGCATCCCTCCGGGGGGACCGGCCCCCACTAACCCCGTCGGGCGGCAAGTCTTCCCGTCCAAGGGAAGAACTTCTAAACTGGCTGGAAGAAGGACATCAACTGCTGGTTGAGTCAGTCAGGGAACTGGCTGATGATACTGAACTGGATAAAGAGCGGTTAACCAACTGGGGAGAAAAAATGGAAACCCGAAATATTATCCGGATCATGATTGCCCACGATCATTACCATGCTGGAGAGATTAACCATATCAGGGCACTCCTGCAGGGAGATGACCGTTGGAGATATTAATTGGGGGCGGCATTTCCAGGGCTTAAGTGTAAGGAGGTATGTAAGTTGGATGAAAAAGAACTGATTGCCGAACTTAAAGATGAGCTTTTCCCCAGGTCTTCTAAATATGACCCGGAGTGGATGATCAAAAATGAAATGGGCCCCAGTGCGGTCTGGCTGATGGAATTTTTAACCGAGAAAATGACCTTAAAACCCGGAATGAAGGTCCTGGACATGGGTTGCGGCAAGGCCATCAGTTCTATTTTCTTAGCCCGGGAATTTGGAGTCCAGGTCTGGGCAACTGATCTCTGGATCAGCCCAACGGAGAACCTGGGCAGGGTCCGAGAAGCGGGGGTCGAAGAGAAAGTTTTCCCTGTTTTTGCTGAAGCCCACTCCCTACCATACGCCAAAGAATTTTTTGACGCTGTTGTCAGTGTAGATGCCTACCATTATTTTGGAACCTGTGAACTCTTTTTGCATGATTTTATCAAGTTTTTGCAGCCTGGAAAACAGATCGGGATTGTGGTTCCGGGACTAAAAAAAGAATTTTCCGGAGGAGTCCCGGAAAATTTAAAACAATACTGGGAAAGTGAATTTTATTCTTTCCATTCGCCCCTATGGTGGACAGAACTCTGGCACAGATCAGGGCTGGTGGAAATTGAGGTAGCGGATTGTATGCCCGGAGGCTGGGAAAAATGGCTCAAATGGGAAAAGATTGCCCAAAAATCAGGGCTCTGGAGTAGAGAGGGAGATTTTGGCCTGCTGGAAGCAGATCAGGGAAAAAACCTGACCTTTTCCAGGGTTATTGCCCGGCGCCAGGAAAAACAAAAATAAAAGTTGCGGGGACAGGAGAAATGAGTACAGAACATCCTTCAGTAAAAAAAATGTGGAATGAATTTATCCGAGCTCTCAATATTGACCCGAAAACAGGATATTCATCCTGGCCCTTCGGAGGCGATGAGAAGTCTGCAAATGAACTCCTTGAACTGGTAATTCAGGGGCAAAAAAGGGCAACTGCTTCCCTGTACGATATTTATGAATACATCAATGAGCCTCTGCCAAGAGAAGGAGATTATAGTGTGGTTAAGGACCGGGAAGGAATTGCCAGGTGCATAATAAAAACTACAGGGGTTGAAATGATCCCCTTTAACCTGGTTTCCCAAGAATTTGCGAGAAAAGAGGGAGAAGGCGATTTATCCCTCGAGTACTGGCGAAGGGTTCACCGGAAATTTTTCGCACAAGACCTCCAGGAAACTGCAGGGAAAAAATTTAAAGAAGACATGTTGGTAGTCTGCGAGGAATTTGAGCTTGTTTTTAGCTAAAAAAGAGGCCGAAAAAAGATTATGCTCCCCCCGGTTATTGGTACGGTAATTTTTCCGGGGGGAGCATTTTTTTATTAATTAAGATGAGCCGAGCTGGGAGAAGAATTCATTCTCCGAAAAGAAAATCCCTAAAGGAAATTTCTTCTCTTTTTAACGCGGAATGAAATTTTCAATTAAACCCCGGTAATAAAAATAAACGGTTTTAAATTGTTCGGGGTAGGGAGCGACATCAAGGAAGGTGTTAACAAGAGTTTCTTTAGTTTCCCCGTTTATTGAAATTTCTCTAATTACAAAGGCCCAGATAAACTTCAGTTCTTCCTGGGGGTATTCATCGTTTGCCAGCATAATATCCTCAACAAAGTACTTGTACTGGAAATTTACCAGGATATCAGTTTCTTCAAACTCCTCGGGGTCAATACCTTCATCAAAAAGTAGCTCCTCCAGGAAGTAAGTAAAATTTTCCAGCATATCTTCTTCAATTTCTTCTTCACTTTCAATTTTGTTCCACCAACGTAAGTGGTCAATATGAGTAAGAAGGGCGGAAAAGTCAAGCTCTCCCTGCTCTGGAAATACCAGTTCTTCCAGTCCCTCGTCGTATGTGGTGTTATCAATGAAACTCTGCAACACGTCTCCAAAATCATTAATGATCTCGTTAAGAAAATTTGCGATTGTTAAATCTTCAAGATTTTCTTCTTCGTCAATATTAATGTCGTTGAAAAGGTCGCAGCCCGAGAAAACCATTCCCAGGGCAAGGATCAGGATTAAAAACAACCATTTTTTCTTCTGCAGCAATTAAGGTCACTCCTCTGGAAAATTTTTTTATTTTTAATTTAAATTAATTGGGTTTTTTGAACTGGCAATCTCAGAAGGGAACTACATTGTTGTAGCCTCCGATAAGATTCCAGAAGTTAAGATCGATAATTCTAAATTCCTCTTCATATTGAGCAAGGGATATCCAGGCTTCTCGAAATTCCTGTTTTTCTTCCTCTTCGATTGTAATAGTCCTGGTTACAATGATCTGGAAAAATTTCAGCCCCTCCTGGGGGTAGTCAAAATCCAAACGGTAAAAAAATGGAATCTCAAAGAAATAATTGAAATGAAAGTCGATTAAAATAACTGTGTCGTTAAAGTCTTCTTGATTGATTTCCTCATCCCAGAGGAGGCCTTTTAAAAAGTCCTGGAATATTTCGGCCAGGTCTTCTGCAGCTTCCTCTTCACTGACTATCTTGCCCTCGCCTGCTATAAAAAGATCATAGTGGGAAAAGAAATCAGCAAAATCAAGATCTTCTGCCTGTGGAAATACCAGGTGTTCAAATGGTTCTTCCAGAGCTGTAATTTCCGGCTCTTCATAGTAGGTTGCATCGATAAAGCTCTGCAACACATCGCCGAAATCATTTATAACCGTATTAAAAAAATCGGCTTTGGATTGATCTTCGAGGATTTCATCATTATCAAGATTGATGTCGTTAAAAAGATCGCATCCGGTTACGGATAATCCCAGGGTTAGAACAATGATCAGAAATAGAATGGTTTTTTTCGAGAACAAAATATCAACTCCTTGAATTTTTTGTTTTTCTAAAGAATTATTACCCGAACTGAACAAGTAAAACCGAATTAAGTAAAAATTTAGAAAAACTATTGGGGACCTGTAGTTGGTCCCCAATAGCGACATACTACATTATGCCGTTGTAATATTCTCCCAAAAAGTTCCAGTACTCGAACAGGGCAGCTTTTAAATGGTCTTCAAAATCTGCAATTACAACCAGGGAATTGAAAATTTCTTCGAATTTTTCTCCATCCACGGTAATAGTTCTGATTGCTGCTGCAACTAAAAACTCTACGGGTTCCTGTGGATATTCATTATCGCCCAGGAAGAAAATAGGTATTTCAAAGAAATATTTGTACTGTAGGGCAAAGGTAATTTCAGCATCATTAAAGTCCTCGGTATCAAGATCAGCCATTGGTAATAAGGAGTCAGTCAGGAAATATTCGAGATCGTAAAGCAATTCTTCAATAAACTCCTCTTCATCAACCAATTCTTCGAAATAGTACATTAAAATATCAAAATGTGCCAGGAAATCGGAAAAATCAATGTCCTCTTCCTCGGGGAAACTCCAACCTTCAGTGTCATCATACTCGGTTTGCTCGATAAAGCTCTGGACAATGGCCTCAAAATCATTAACCAGCGTGTTTAAAAAATCTGCGCGGGATAATTCCTCGGGTAAAACGTCATCCAGGTCTACATCATTGAATAACCCGCAGCCGGAAAAAAGGAGCCCAAGGACTAGCATTAAAGGTAGTAATCCCCACTTTTTCTTTAACCCCAAACAAAACACCTCCTAATTTAATTTGATTAAATTATTCTACTAAAATATTCATTCACCTTTTTTTATAAAAATAAATTTCAACGAATTTTTTGGAGAAGAGGAAGTTCAGCTGTATAGTTAAAAAAAGGGATATATACCCAATTTTTCGCCTGTTCTACTGTTCGCGATATTCCATAAAATTCCAAACAATGAATAAAAATAAAAGAAAAGAAGTAGGAAAGTTGGTTAAATTAAATTTAATTAGGTTTTGCTCCGTGTATGTTCATGGGAATTAAAAAGAAGGAAAATTAAGAATAAAAGAGAAAATTTCAATAGTGAAGGGGAAAAATTTTTTGGTGATTGGAATAAACTAAAACCCGGCTTTCCCATTACAAAAAGCCATTTTTAAGGGGGAAAAGATATGCTGAGAAAAAGCTTGACCATAATGGGACTGTCTATCTTTTTACTTTTTTCCGGAATTCTGGTTATGCCTTCAAGCGGAAGTGACCTGATAATCCTCCACAGCAATGATATTCATGGCCGGATTGAGATGGACGAAGGTTTAATGGGTATGCCCATAATTGGTGCGATAATTGAAGATTACCGGGCAAGGTATGAAAACGTTCTGGTCCTTGATGCGGGGGACACCATTCACGGTAGACCCATTACCAATGCTCTTGATGGAACCAGCACAGTTAAGACTATGAATATGGCTGGATATGACGTAATGGTTCCGGGAAACCACGACTTTAATTTTGGGTACGAAA
>PWGV01000141.1 GCA_003554585.1 Halobacteroidaceae bacterium
CAAGGTTGTGCTCTACCACTGAGCTATTTCCGCTTTTCTGGTGGGCGAAACAGGACTCGAACCTGTGGCCTCTTGGATGTGACCCAAGCGCTCTTCCAGCTGAGCTATTCGCCCCGCCCCCCAGAGCCACCTTTATTATACAAGAGGAGAGGTAGGGCGTCAAGAGAAACTAAAAGAAGAAAAAATAGAAAAAAAGAGGAATTTAAAAGCCTAACGGGAATGGTTTTTAGTAACTAATAGTGTTTGGGAAGGGGTGGTTTTTTTGGGTAAGTTATTAGTGCTTGCTTTGGTTTTGATGTTTGCCTTTAGTGGTAGTGTTTGCTCTGAAACCCTTTTGATAATGGGGCAGGTCGAAGAAGCTTTGGAGATAAATGGAGAAGTTGAAGGATACCCTAAAGAACCCTGGGAAGAAGAACCTTATAAGCTATATCTTGCTCATGACGGGGAAAAAATGTACGTTCATCTTTCTGTAAAAGCAGGAGGCTGGATAGCCATTGGCTTTAACAATCTGGGTGGAGGAATGCATGGTTCCAACATGTTCATCGGGTACTTTGATGATGAAGAAGGATTGGTTAGGGATGATGTTGCAGTTGGAAGAACTCATTCTGCAGTCGATGAAACTGCAATTGAGGAATTTTTTATTTCCAGGGAAGACGATCTAATTATAATGGAATTTTCGTATCCCCTTCAATTTCCTGAAGATCAGGGGTATAACCTTTCTAGCTTAAGTTCGGAAGATAGTTTTGGAATAATTTTGGCCTACCATAACTCCTCTCAAAATATCAGGACACGTCATTCCAGAAGGGCTGCTTTAAATGCAGAAGTTGAATAAATAAAAAAGCTTTGGTTAGTTCCATATGCTCCCCTAGAGGTAGACAGGTATAAACCTTTTACCGAACGGGGAGTTTTTCCTAGATAAGCCATGGATTAAAATAGTGGAGAAAAAATAAAGCCCAGAGTAAAAGAGCAAGAGGACGGTGAATTTTCAACCAAAGTTTTTGGTTTATTTTGAATCCTTTTCCCACTACGGCAACTGTTCCCATAATTAATGCTGTAAGCCATATCAATAATCCGGTATGAAGTGTTATTAATCCCAGAGCAAGGTATCCATGGATAAAACTGATCACAATAAAACTAACCCCAATTATCGGATGAATTTTTTGCAGAAGGGGCATTATCTTGCGTAAGAATTGAGCAAAAGGACTTTTTTTGTCACCCAGATTTTTAAAAATCCTGCGGGTGATAAAAAGAAGCGAGGCGATTATCAAAAGGACTACGTTAACCCAGGCAAGAGTTATGGACATGGCAGCCTCCTTTTTCAGTTTATATTTTGATTATAACCGGGAGCAAAACAGCCGGTCAAGAAAAAAATTCCAGTTAGCCAGATAATTAGTCTGGTTAATAACCAAAAAATAAGTTCAAAAAGAATTAAAAGCAGGGGCAGCAAAAAACTTTTTCTTTGCAAAATTTTGGGTTTACATCCTCAGTTAAATATATTATAATAATAATGCCAAGTTTAGAGTGATGTGCACCCTTAGCTCAGTTGGTCAGAGTGCCTGCTTGACATGCAGGAGGTCCCCTGTTCAAGTCAGGGAGGGTGCACCATTTTTTTCTCCCTGTGGGGAGTTATTTTTTATTATACCTACTAAGAAAAGGAGAAATAAGGATGAAAATAATTGATATTTCTCTGTCCCTCGCTCCAGATAGTATTACTTATCCAGGCGATACTCCATTTTCCACCGAAAGAATTAAAGACCTGGACTCCGGTGAACTTTGTAACCTGAGTCGACTGGAAATGAGTTCCCACAGTGGAACTCATTTAGATGCTCCTACCCATTTTATTCGGGAGGGAAAGACTATTGATGAGATGCCTCTTTACATTTATTACGGGCCGGTCCGGGTAATTGACTTTGGGTCAAAAGAGAAAATTTCCGCCCAGGATTTAAAACCTTATTTGGGAACAGAAGTAAAAAGAATTATCTGCAAAACTCGAGGTTGGGAATTGATGAAAAAAGGGGATTTTAATGAAAATCACCCTGCTTTTACCGCTGACGGGGCTGAGCTTTTAGTTCAAAACCAGGTTCAGCTTGTTGGCCTTGATTTTATAACTGTTGAGCGCGGGGAAGGTGGAAAGTACCCTGTTCATACAACTCTACTCTCCAATGGGATTGCTATCCTGGAAGGACTCCAGTTAGAAGGTGTAAAACCAGGGAATTATATTCTTGCGGCTTTTCCATTGAAAATAGCTAAGGGGGATGGTTCACCCTGCCGGGCAGTTCTTATTGAACAGGATTAAAGGAATTGGAGGCAAGGGAGATGAGTATTTACTGGGTTTTGCCTTTTTTGGGAGCCTTGATTGGTTGGGGGACAAATATGCTGGCAATTAAATCCCTTTTCCGCCCTTATCGAGCCCTTAATATTGGGAATTTTAAAATTCAAGGTCTCCTTCCCCGTTACCAGAATGAGATTGCAATAAAGATTGGCAAAGCATTAGAAAAAGAGATTCTTACCCGGGAAGCCATGACTCAACACTGGGAAAACCTGGACCTGGAAGAAGAAGCAGAGAAAGCGTTAAAAAGATTTTTGCAAGGGAAAATTAACCGGTGGTTTTTATTTGTACCCGCAAACTTACAGACCGGCATTTTAAATGGAATGCAAAAGGTGCTGGAAAAGGATATAAAAAATGAACTCGAGGAAATTCGTAGCGGGCTTACCCACCGTTTGATTGAAGATAGCAATCTTGCAGAACTTGTTGGGGAAAAAATTAAAAACCTTCCTCTAAGGGAAGTTGAAAGCCTGGTTTTTGGGATAGCATCTCGAGAACTAAGGTTCATCGAGCTATTCGGGGGGGTTTTGGGATTTTTTGTTGGCTTGGTCCAGATTTTTTTTATTTTTTTAGCGGGTGGTATTTGACCAGGATTCAGCGTTATGGTATACTAACAAAGGAACAACAAAGCAGAAGCCTCCGCTTCTCACCTAGTAGCAAAAGCTAACTGGGTTAAAGATTGTTTTTGCGGATGGCTCTGTGCGCCATCTTTTTTAAATTTTTAGGGGGTGAAATAAGATTAGCAAGGATCTCAGGGTTAATGAGTCAATTAGGGCTCGCCAGATTCGAGTAATTGATGCTGATGGAGAACAGGTTGGAATTATGTCCGTGCGCGATGGTTTGGATCTGGCTGGCGGAAAAGGCTTGGATCTGGTTGAAGTTGCTCCGCAAGCTAAACCACCTGTATGCAGGGTAATGGACTTTGGAAAATACAAGTATGAACAGGCTAAAAAAGCAAAAGAAGCTAAAAAAAACCAGAATGTAGTAAATGTCAAGGAAGTTCAGGTGGGACTAAAAATTGAGGAACACGACTTCAACACTAAACTGCGCATGGCCAGAAAATTTTTGGGAAATAAAGATAAAGTTAAATTACGCATTAAGTTTAGAGGTAGAGAAATAACCCATAAAGACCAGGGACATGATATATTGAATAAGTTTGAAGAAAGTATAAAAGATATGGGTAAACTGGAAAATAAGCCTAAAATGGAAGGGCGTAATATGATAGCCATATTTAGCCCGATTAGTGAAAACAAGTAGGGGGTAATTGAATTGGGAAAAATGAAGACACACAAGGGAACTGCCAAAAGGGTCAAGAAAACCGGGACCGGTAAATTTATCCATGAGAAGTCTTTTGGCAGACATAAATTGACTGCAAAAACAGGAAAGAGAAAACGCCAATTGCGGCAGCCCAAAGAATTTTCCGCTGCAGATCAAAAGAAGATTGAAAAATTACTTCCGCATAATTAGGATTAAGGAGGGTTAACAATGCCGCGTGTAAAAAGAGGGCCCAAGGCCCGGCACCGCCGCAAAAAAGTATTAAAGCTGGCCAAAGGTTACTTTGGTTCAAAAAGCAAGCTATATCGTCCCGCCCAGGAGCAAATCATCAAATCGATGAGCTATGCTTACCGGGATAGAAAGAGAAAGAAAAGAGATTTCCGCCGCCTCTGGATTGCCAGGATTAATGCAGCTGCTCGCCAGAATGGCATGAGCTATAACAAGTTTATCAGCGGGTTAAAAAAGGCAGATGTCCAGATTAATAGAAAAATTCTTGCTGATATGGCAGTAAACGACCAGGCAGGTTTCCGCCAGCTGGTTTCCATTGCCAAAAATGGTCAATAGTAAATAACCCCTCTTCCTTTCAGAAGGAAGGGGGTTTTTCTCTAGGCGGTGATTAAATGGACCGACCAAATAATAAAAACATAAAACCGAATAATCGGCTAACTCCCGTCCAGGTTCTTGTGCTTTGTTATATAATTGTTATTCTAATGGGTTTTATCCTTTTAAGTTTTCCCGTGGCAACTTCTGGACCCGAGAACCTTAGCTTTATCGATGCTCTTTTTACTTCTGCCTCTGCTACCTGTGTAACAGGGTTAACGGTTGTTAATACCAAAGAAGATTTGAGCCCCTTTGGCCAGATAGTTGTTTTAATTCAGTTCCAACTCGGGGGACTTGGTGTTATGGCTTTTTCTACCCTCTTTGCTCTGTTGCTGGGGAAAAAAGTTTCTTTGCGGGGACGGCTTTTGATCCAGGAGGATTTGAACCAATTCCATATCTCGGGTTTAGTTCGTTTGATGCGGTATGTCCTTTTTTTCACTCTTTTTTTTCAGGGGATAGGTACAATTCTTTTTTGGTTTAGGTTTAGCCAAACTTTTACAGGGTGGGAAGCCCTATATCAATCGGTTTTCCACGCAGTATCGGCTTTTAACAACGCCGGTTTTGATATTTTGGGGAATAGCCTCGAGGGTTTCAGGGGTGACTTTTTAATTAATTTAACAGTTATGGCCCTGATTATTCTTGGAGGTCTGGGTTTTGCGGTGCTTGTAGAGTTAATTTTACGGGAAAAAGGGAAAAAATTTTCCCTAACAACCCGAATTGTTTTTTTGATGACTTTATTTCTTCTTTTTTCGGGATTTATTTTAATTACAGCCCTGGAGTGGAATAACCCGGCAACCCTGGGAATGCTTCCTTCTGGAGAGCGGCTAATGGCCGGGGGATTTCTTTCGGTAACTTCTAGAACTGCGGGTTTTAATACTATTGATACGAGCTTATGGGGGTCAACTACCTTACTTATTGTTATTGTTCTTATGTTTATAGGTGCTTCTCCTGGTTCTACCGGCGGAGGGATAAAAACAACCACTCTTGCAATTTTAGTTTTTTCTTTGTATTCTTTTGTTACTCGGAAAGAAGATGTAGAAGTTCTACGGTGGAGGATAGATTTCTGGCTTGTAATTAAAGCTTTTATTTTAACTACTCTTGCCATCTCCTGGGTATTTTTTACTACCTTGATTCTTAGTTTTTTCCAGGAGGAAACTCTTCTGCCCCTTTTATTTGAAGCGACTTCCGCTTTCGGAACTGTTGGTTTAAGTACTGGCATTACTTCAGACCTGGCGATTCCAAGCAAGGTTATGTTGATAATTTCCATGCTTTTGGGCAGGGTAGGAGTCATGAGTTTTGCCCTCGCTTTAAGTGCTAAAAAAAATGTCGCTCACAGGAGATTACCTGAAAGCCAGGTAATGATTGGATAGTTTCGGCCGAAAGGAGAACATAATATGTCCAAAAAGAAAAAAGATTTTCTGGTTATCGGACTTGGTAGTTTTGGGGAAAGTGTAGCCCGCACACTTGTAGAAAAAGGGAACGAGGTTTTAGCTGTCGACATTGATGAGGATATTGTTAAAGAACTTTCCCAGGTTGTAACCCACGCTGTTCAAGCTGATGCGACAGATGAATCAGCTCTGGAATCAATTGGGGCTGAAAATTTTGATGTGGCTATTGTATCTATTGGAGAAAATGTTCACGCTAATACTCTGGCCACCCTTCTATTAAAAGAAATGGGTGTTCCTTGTGTCGTTTCCAAGGCCAGGAGTACTGTTCACGGGAAAATTTTAGAAAAAGTTGGCGCGGACCGGGTAGTATTCCCCGAATGGGATATGGGTGCTAAACTTGCCCACAGTTTAATAACGGCGAATGTCCAGGATTACCTGGAACTTGATCCTGACTACAGTATTATGGAGTTTAAAGTTAAGAAAAATTGGATCGGAAAAAACCTGGCGGAATTGAACTTCAGAACTCGTTTTGGAGTAAATGTAGTTGCCATCCTGGAAAATGGGGATATTAATCCTTCTCCTATTGCAGAAGATGTCCTTAAAGAAGGCGATGTGCTGGTGGTCATTGGCCATAACGATGATTTAGAAAAAATGGAGGCAAAATAATAATGGAAAAAATAAGTAGCCGCCAGAACCCCAGGGTCAAGTACCTGGCCGGTTTGCACAACCGGAAAAAGAGAAAGCAAACAGGAGAAATTATCCTTGAAGGTCCTAACCTGATTGAAGAAGCTCAGAAAACAGGGATCCTTTTTTTGGAGGTTATGGCAACAGAGGAATTATTGCAAAAAGAAAAACTATTTTCTCGCGAGGAAGTTACAGTTGTAACCGAAGAAGTTATGGCCAAAATAGCTCCATCCAGGTCTCCCCAGGGTATTGTTGCCAGGATTAAAAGGCCTGTTTTCTACTGGAAAGATTTACTGGAAGCAAAAAGATTACTAATTTTAGATAGGTTACAGGATCCGGGAAATGTGGGAACTCTTATCCGGACTGCTGCAGGAGCCGGCTTCGATGGAGTGGTTTTGCTCGGGGAAGGGGCCGATCCCAATCAACCCAAAGCTCTCCGGGCTTCAGCTGGCGCTATCTTTAAAATTCCCGTAACAGAAGTTCCTTCTCCTGAAATTAAACAATTCATATCTGAACTGGAAAGTTCTTTTTCAATCTACAAAGCCGAACCGCGGGGAGGTAAGAATTATCGCCAGGTTGCATTTGGGAAAAAGTGTGCATTAATTCTGGGCCATGAAACAAGAGGGGTTAGTCCTGAACTTGGAGAAATTCCTATTACTTCTGTTTCGATTCCCCTTACCCGAGAGATTGAATCTTTGAATGTTGCCGCAGCCGGTGCTATATTGGTTTTTGGAATGAAATCCTGAGGGTCAACCTGACTTGCCAACCCCTAGAAACTGTGGTATAATCATAAAATAAAAGGGGAAAGGGAGTGGTCTTTTGAAGATTTGCCCGCTCTTTTTATGGA
>PWGV01000191.1 GCA_003554585.1 Halobacteroidaceae bacterium
ACCGGTACTGCCCCAAATGTGGTAAAAAAGCAAAGAAAAAAGGGGAGGAGAAACTCCCTCGATTTTTATTTTAATCTGGAGAGGAGCAGTTAAATGACCCGTTTTCTTATCTTCTTTCTAATGTTTTTTTTGATTTTTTCTCTTTCCGAAAAGGTTTCTGCTGAGGACTTTTCCCTTATTATTGAAAACTTAAGAAATGAATATCGGGTTCCAGGTGTAGCCGTGGCCCTGGTTGAGGAAGGAGAAATTACTTTTATCCAGGGTTTAGGTTACAAAGATCTCCAAGGGGAAGAACCGGTGACTCCCGATACTGTTTTCCAGGTTGCTTCTATATCCAAACCGGTAGCTGCAATAGGATTTATGCTGCTGGTTCAGGAAGGAAAGTGGTCCCTGGATTCTCCTGTCCAAAATTACCTGCAGAGCTGGGAATTACCTGAAAACGAATATGGGCTTGCAGGAATAACCCTGAGGAGGGTTTTAAGCCATACTGCTGGGTTGGGACCGGGAGGCTATATCGGCTATCGCTCGGAGCAAGAAAAACCTGAACTTATTGAAGCGCTCGAGGGAACGGCGAAGGGAAGCAGAGGAGTAAAGATTGTTGGGAAACCCGGAGAAGAATTCAGGTACGCCGGGGGCGGTTACACGGTATTGGAAATGGCCCTTCAGGATTCAACAGGACGGGATTTTGGTGAATTTATGAAAGCCGAAGTTCTTGACCCTCTGGGGATGCAAAGCAGCACCTATGACTGGGATGCAAATATGGGTTCCCGATTGGCTACACCCTATTCTGTCTATGATGGCGTTCTAACAAATTACCTTTTCACCGAAAGGGCTGCAGCAGGCCTTTATTCCACGGCGGGAGACCTGGCAATTTTTCTCAAGTACCTCCTGGATATATACGAGCAGAAAACTGATCCGGGCCTGGAGGGGATTTTTTATCCAGTGGGAGATGGTTACGGTCTTGGCCTTCAGGTCATTGAATTGCCTGATGGTAGAACCCTTGTTGGTCACGGCGGATCCAACCGGGGCTGGAAGGCCAACATGCTCTTAATACCCGAGGATGCAGCCGGGATTGTAATTTTGACCAACAGCGACCGGGGATTGCCTTTTTTCCGGGACCTGACCAATTACTGGCTTGTCCTGCAGGGAACAGATTATGAGATAAGCACTCCCGGGCGGGTGATGATGTACTTTATTGACCTCTACCAGCGAATAGGACTCTGGTTTTTGCGACTTTAAGCAGGATAAAACGGTCTAAATAACGAAGAAAATATATGTAATATTCAAGGAGGATGATTAAATGAGCAAGGACTATTCTGCCCTAACTGAAAATTTTATCCAGAAGGTTATTGACCAGGACCGCGAAGATAATAGATATGGCGGCCGGATCCATACCCGGTTTCCCCCGGAACCCAATGGTTATATCCACATTGGAAGTGCCAAGGCTATTTTAATTAACTACGGACTGGCCCAGGCCAACGGGGGGAAATTCAACCTTCGTTTTGACGATACCGACCCCACCAAGGAAGAAGAAGAATTTGTGGAAAGTATTATTAAAGACATCAAGTGGCTGGGAGCGGACTGGGAGGACCGGCTCTTTTTTGCCTCGGATTACTTTGACAAAATGTATGAGTGCGCCGTGCAGTTGATAAAAGATGGTAAGGCTTTTGTTTGTGATTTGAGCCAGGAAGAAATCAGGGAATACCGGGGTACTCTAACCGAGCCCGGCAGGGAAAGCCCCTACCGGGACAGGTCTATTGAAGAAAACCTGGACCTTTTCCAGCGGATGAAAGCGGGCGAATTTCCAACGGGGTCCCGGGTATTGCGGGCCAAGATTGATATGGCCTCCCCCAACATGAATATGCGAGACCCGGTTATTTACCGGATCCAGCACAATCCCCATTTCCGGACGGGGGATAGGTGGTGCATTTACCCCATGTATGATTATGCCCACCCCCTTTCTGATGCCTTTGAAGGGATAACCCACTCCCTGTGCAGCCTGGAATTTGAAGATAACCGCCCCATTTACAACTGGTTTTTGGAAAACCTTGATTTTCCCGAACCACCCCAGCAGATTGAATTTGCTCGTCTGAATATCAGCCATACTGTAATGAGCAAACGCAAGCTCCGCCGGCTGGTTGAGGGAGGGCATGTTGACGGTTGGGATGATCCCCGCATGCCCACAATCTGCGGCCTGCGCCGTCGGGGGTATACCCCCGAAGCAATCTGGGATTTTTGCGACAGGAGTGGTGTGGCTAAAAGCAACAGCCTTGTCTCCATAGCCCAACTGGAACACTGCATCCGGGAGGACTTAAATATCAGGGCGCCCAGGGTGATGGCTGTCCTCGACCCCTTGAAGGTAATTATTGAAAATTATCCTGAAGGCGAAACGGAATACCTTGATAGTGAAATAAACCCCGAGCAGCCCGAATTGGGTAAGAGAAAACTGCCCTTTTCCCGGGAAGTATATATTGAAAAAGCTGATTTCCGGGAGGACCCCCCCAAGAAATTTTTCCGTCTTGCTCCGGGCCGGGAAATCCGCCTGAAGGATGCCTATTATATTAAGTGTGTTGATTATAAAAAAGATCCCGAAACGGGTGAGGTTACCGAACTGCGCTGCACTTATGATCCTGAAACCAAGGGAGGTTGGTCAGAGGATGGCCGCAAAGTAAGGGGCACTGCCCACTGGGTTTCTGCTCCCCATGCTGTTTCGGCCGAGGTTAGAGTCTATAATCACCTTTTCAATAGTGAAAATCCCGAAGAAGAAGGGGACTTCCTGGAGGACCTTAACCCTGATTCCCTGGAGATAATTTCGGGCTGTATGGTTGAACCGGGCTTAAAAGAGAGTGAACCGGGGGAACGTTTTCAATTTCTGCGCAAGGGATATTTTAACAGGGACCCGGTTGAAGCGGAAAAGGGAAATCTGGTTTTTAACCTGATTGTTTCCCTGCGCGATACCTGGGCCAAAATGCAAAAGAAAAAAGGCTAAAGCAGGCCCCCGCAAGGGGGCTTTTTTGCCTTGGCAAAGGGGGAAGAAAAATGACCGGCTACACAACCTTATTTTTAGACGCGGATGGGACAATTTTTGATTATGATAGGGGTGAAAAGTTTGCAATGGAAAAAAGCTTGCAGCATTTTTCCATTGCAGGAAATAGCGGGGAACTTCTGGAGCTCTATCGGAGAATAAATAATAGTATCTGGGGGGATTTTGAGCAGGGCAAAATTTCGGCTGAAGATTTAAAAATTGAACGTTTTCGACGTTTTGCTGATGAACTCAGGATAAAATTTGACCCGGTTAATTTCAGCAGGATTTACCTTGACTATCTGAGCCAGGCAACCTTCCTTTTGCCCGGAGCCCGGCAGGTCCTGGATCAGCTAAAAAACAACTTTACAATGATCCTTCTTACCAACGGCCTTTCTGGAGTTCAACGGAACCGGGTTCGCCTTGCAGAGATGGAGGATTATTTCCGGGAACTCGTAATTTCCGAGGAAATCGGGGTGGCCAAACCCGCTCCGGGAATTTTTGCAAAAGCCTGGGAGGCTTCGGGCAGCCCTCCCCGGGAACAGGTGCTCATGGTGGGAGATAGCCTGGGATCCGATATTAAAGGAGGGGTGGGCTTCGGGCTTGATACCTGCTGGTTGCGGAGTGAAGGACAGGAAAAACCCCTGGAATTAAAACCCACCTACATTATTGATCAAATAACCGAGCTTCCAGATATTTTAGAAGGGAGGATTGAGTAATGGCAGACACAACTTTTATTATTTGGGTCCAGCAGTGGTCAACGCCTTTCTGGGATTCCTTCTGGCGGGGGATAACTTTCCTGGGGGACCTGGAATATTATATGCTGGCAATTCCCCTTATTTACTGGCTTTACAGTAAAAAATTCGCTTTTCACTTTGCCCTTATTTTTCTTTTTTCCGCTTATTTTAATTCTGCTTCCAAGTATAATTTTATGACCGAACGGCCGCCTCAGGATTTGCGTTTAATTGACCAGGCTGGTTATGCCTTTCCCAGCGGTCATGCCCAGGGGAATACTGTTTTCTGGGGATTTTTAGCCCATCAAATTAAAAAACCCTGGGCTTATGCTGCCGCGGTAATTTTAATTCTTCTGGTATCCTTTTCCCGCCTCTATCTTGGTGTGCATTATCCCATAGATGTTATCTTCGGTATTGCTATTGGGGTAATTACAATCGGGCTTTATCAAATAGCCTGGGCTCGCCGGCCCGCTGTTTCGGACCTGGGCCGTTATCTCCTTATCAGTGCGGGAGCAGTTTTTCTTCTTTTCCTGCTGCATACGCAGGGAGACGGCCCCATGGTAACTGGATTTTTATTCGGCTCTTTGTGGGGCTACCGGTTGGAGAAAGAATTTATTGACTGGAAAGAAAAAGCAAGCCCGGTCCAGAATTTGTTTAAGGTTATCCTGGGTATTTTTGTGTTTTTTGCCCTGCGGGAGGTAACCCGGGCCATATTTATTAACTGGCCGGGGGTAACGGAAGAGCAAACTATTATTTTCCCGATTATGACCTGGATCAGGTATACCATTATGGGCTTTTGGGTAACCCTTTTGGCCCCGCTGGTTTTCCAGAAGCTAA
This sequence comes from Halobacteroidaceae bacterium, assembly GCA_003554585.1. Lineage (GTDB taxonomy): Bacteria > Bacillota > Halanaerobiia > B1SED10-174 > B1SED10-174 > T1SED10-26. The sequence continues at coordinate 4,594 of PWGV01000191.1, forward strand.
AATTATTTACTCCAGAAACAGAAGAATAATTTTAACAGGGAGGGGTATTGTTGCTGAAGATCGAAACCATAATTTTTGACTGGGGAGACACCCTTATTCGGGATTTTCCTCAGTATGATGGACCAATGGCCGAGTGGCCAGAAGTTGAACTGATGCCGGAAGTGGAAAAAACTCTGCAGGAGTTAAGCCGGGGTTTCAACCTTTTTGTGGCTTCCAATGCGGGTTCTTCCGATGCAGAACTGGTTGAAAAAGCTCTGCAAAGAGTCGGCATTGCCCCTTATTTCAAAGCTATTTTTACCGGTATTGAACTGGAAAGCAAAAAGCCTGAACTGGCTTTTTACCGCAACCTCTGCCGAAAAATCGGGACACCACCCGGGAGGTGCCTGATGGTGGGTGATAACCTGGAAAAGGATATAATTCCCGCCCGCCGAATTGGAATGCAGGCGGCCTGGTTTTCCCCTGAGGGTGAAGTGGAAGGAGATTTCTGGAAAATTGATAGCCTGCCCCAGATTATTGAAATAGTTAAACGGAGGGCAATTTGATGAGTATTCACCAGTCTGATTCGGAGCGCAAACCGGATTCCTGTTTTTGCCCCGGAAAACTGGCTTACCTGGTTCTGGGAAACAAAGGACGGCTTTTAGACGGACGCCGAACGCCGGGTTACGTTGAAAAGGTCTGGCCGGAGAGGGCGATGTTCCGCTGGCACATAACTAAATTTGAGGATGCAGGCAGTTGCTGGGATCTACCTGCTGAATACGTGGAGAGGTTCCAGTTCGAACCGGAATCAAGGGAGATGGAAGAAAGAGAACTCGAGGAAATTAAAGAAAAAGTCAGGTATTTTTCCCAGCCCTTAATCCGGGATATTGATCCTGCCCGCAGGGAAAAAGAACAGAAAGAAATTTCTGCCCGGAAGAAAAGAGCCCAAAAATGGCTTGAACAAAACTCAGGTTTTTTCTCTGGAAAAAACCAATTAGACCTCTCCATCCGAAGGGGTCCCTGGGCCTTGGCCCGGGACCTGCAAAACTTTATGCAGGAAAAGAGTTTTGCCGAAGTAGAAGAAAAAACCGCTGAGAACATGGTCTTAAACCCTTTTTCCGGGGAGTGGATAAAGGGGATGAGCATTGTTGCCGCTGAAATGGGTTTAACCCGTTTCCAGGGCAAGATTCCCAGGACCCCGGATATTTTTTCGGGAATGGGAGAAAAAGAATTCAGGGAGGAATACCTGCGGGAAAGGAATGGATTTATTAGAGCCTTTTTTAACCTGTCAGGCTGGGAAGAGGTACCCCTGTACAGGGGAATGGCAACAGAAGCAGAGTGGATGAAAAAGGAAAGATCTTTTCTTTCCTGTACCTTCAACCTGGAGGTGGGCAAGTCTTTCTGCGGACTGGAAAAAGAAGCCAATTACAGGCACCTGTACCTGGTTAAGCTGACTGTTCCCGTGGGGAAGATTTTCATGTCCTACCTGGAAACTGAGGCCATGAACCGCCAGTATCTGGAGGCGGAAGCCCAGATTTTCTATGACTTTACTATTGAAATTTGATTGAGGAAGGAGTTAATCCCCTTGGATCGATTAATGACCGGCGATTTAACCCTTTTGATTGTGGATTTAAAAAAATCGAGCCGGGTAACAGTAGGGGTTCCCCACCATACTCCTGGGGGCAGGCCTTTTATGCCTACCCCGAGGAGACGCCCGGGGGATGAAAATGCCGGCTTTCTGGGCAGGTTTTTGGCCGAAGAAATGCAGGCTTCCTTTGTTTGCGCCTGCAACTACTTCTTTGATCCCAATAAAAGCCTGGAAAATGATTATTCCCGGGCAATAATCCGCAGTGATCCCAGGGTCCTGGTGGAAATTCACGGCCACGGCTACCGCAATACCGAAAATGACGTAGAAATTTCCTGTGGCTCCAAAAAAGAAGAGGTCTTTGCAGTTCAGTTAATGGATCAACTGTGGACGGGGTTGAAAGCAGACAGTATCCCTGCGGGATTAAAAGAATTAAAGATAGAAGCCCGCTTTGACCGGATATATTTCCGAGCTACCCGGGCTGCTACAATAAAAAAACCGGCCTGGCGGGCCTACCATATAGAAATCCCCCAATTTTTAAGGGTTGCAGAGGATGGTTTTGGTGCCCCCGAAGAGGGGAAGGTTTTTGCGAAGATACTTGGGGATACCCTGAAAAAAATATTGGCTTTTGAGTTTGGTGGAAAATAATTTTAGGAAAAACGAGGCTCTTTTTCTAGGGGAAAGAAGCCTTTCTACGCTGGTCGGGAATAGGATTTCCCCGCGTTTATTTCTTTTAGAACAGGAGTTGAGGAAATGGACCTTGCAAAGCTTGAAAGATTGGCGGGCCGGCCACCGGTTTTCACCCCCGGCACTGAGCAGATGTGGTCTGAACCTCATATTTCCCACTTTATGCTGGAGGCGAACCTGGATCCTGAATGGGAAGCCGCAAGTAGGCCCCATGAAACTATTTCAAATTCAATAAAATGGCTGGTGGGAGAAATTTCACCCCCTCCTCCTGCCCGCATTCTTGATCTGGGTTGTGGCCCCGGCCTTTATTCTCTGCCCCTGGCCGGGGAAGGCTATGAAGTTCTGGGCATGGATATTTCTTCCCGTTCCATAAATTATGCCCGGCAGCAGGCTCGGGGTAAGAATCTCCAGCTTAAATATCGGGAATTGGACTACCGGGAACTTGATTTCACCAATTATTTTGACGTGGTATTACTAATTTACTGTGACCTGGGAGCCTTGATTAATTCAGACCGCGACCTGGTCCTGAAAAAAATAATCCAGGCTCTGCGGCCTGGGGGGTTTTTTGTCTTCGATGTTTTTACCCATGCAAGGAGAGGTGAAAAGGCTGTGGGGAAAAGCTGGGAGGTAGCCCGAGAAGGCTTTTGGAGCTCGCTTCCCCACCTGGTTCTAAGTGAAACCTTTTTTTACCCCGAAGAAGATGCCTTTCTTGACCAACACCTGGTCCTGGAAGAAAACCGGGGAATAAAAACCTTCCGGTTCTGGGACCATGTTTATACAAGGGAAACTATAAACCCATTGCTGGAAAAAACGGGATTTGCAAACTGGGAATTTTTTGGAGATATTACCGGAAAGCTTTTTTCTCCGCAGTCCGAGACAGTAGCCGTAGTAGCCAAAAAATAGGGGAGTGGCCGGAATGGATTTTTCCCGGTACAATCAAAAAGCCTGGGATAGCTGGGTGGAAAAAAGAAGGAATATACCATTGCAGTTGGCCGGGAAACCATAAAAAAAGCCCGCAGTGGTGAGTGGAAGATTTTCCTGACACCAACCTGCTCCGTTCCCCGCAAATGATTTCCTCCCCTAAAAAACTGCCGTATTCTTTGCCTGGCGGGGGAAACGGACAGCAGGAACCCATTCTTGCTGCAGCCAGGCGCTCGGGTTACTGTTTTTGATAACTCTCCAGGCCAGCTGGAACAGGACCGGAAAGTGGTTGCGAGAGAAGATCTGGAGATCAAACTGGTCCAGGGGGATATGGTAGATCTTTCTGTTTTACCGGGGGAAAGCTATGACCTGGGTGTGCACCCTGTCTCCAATACTTTCGTTTCCGCTATTCAGCCTGTCTGGAATGAAGCGGCCCGGGTTTTAAAACCGGGGGGAGTTCTTCTGGCCGGTTTTGTCAATCCTTTATTGTACCTGTTCTCGGAAAAAGAAGCAGAGCAAGGAAAGCTGGTTGTTGTCAATGAAATTCCCTATGCTAATTGGCATAATATTGAGGAGGGGGAACCCGTGGAATTCAGCCACACCCCGGGAGATCAAATCGGGGGACAGATAGAAGCGGGCCTAGTAATTACGGGTTTTTTGAAGGCGATTTTGGGGGAGAGAGGCTCCTGGATAAGTATATCAAAAGTTTTTGTGCAACCAGGGCGGTTAATCCAAATGACAAACTCTAGTCTTGAACCGGGGGTGGTTTATGAAAAGGGGAGAAATCACTACTTCAATTGAAAAAGCAGGTTTTTTGGCCCTCTATCTTTTTTTTGGCTTCCTGGCAGGTGGTTTGATCCTGCACCTTATTCTCTGGTGGGGAAATATCGGTTCTCTAAGCCTGATAGTTAGGTTTTTTCCCTATTCTCTCTTTTTGCTCCCCTTATTTTTAGCAGGAGGGATGGTTTTCCACGAATTATTACACGCCCTGGTAATATCCCTGGCTGCCCCTTCGGGGTGGCGGGCGGTGAGATTCGGTTTTTTGAACTGGATGAACCCTTATTGCCATTGCACCGAACCAATCTCGGTGAATGCTTATCGCTTGGTTTTGTTTTTTCCCTTTATCCTTTTGGGCATAATCCCCTGGTGGTGGGGTTTGTTCAGTGGTGTTATTGAATTTACAATCTGGGGAGCAATTTTCATTTCTGCTGCCGGGGGAGATCTGCTGGTTTATTTCTTGATACGTGGTTTGCCGGGAAGGACCCTGATCCAGGACCACCCCCAGCGGGTGGGGGTAAAAATCCGGGGGAAAAAATAAAAAGGGGAATTGCTTTGAGCCCAAAAAAGTGGTATGAAGAACTATATTCCGACTTTGGGGAAAAATATGAAGAAGAGCCCTACGTCCAGGGGACCGAGGGCGAGGTTGATTTTATCGAAAAAGAAATTGGGGATAGTAAAAACCTCCGGATTCTGGATGTGGGGTGTGGAACCGGTAGGCACCTTTTGGAACTGGCCCGCAGGGGTTACAAGAACCTGGTAGGTGTGGACCTGTCGAGTTGCATGGTGGAAAAAGCCAGGAGAAAGGCAGAAAAAGAAGGGCTGGAAATTGAATTCATAGAAGCCGATGCAAGAAAACTTGATTTTTCCAGGAAATTTGATGTAGTGCTTATTATCTGTGAGGGGGCCTTCTCCCTGATGGAAAACGATGAGATGGACTTTGAAATCCTGGAAAATGTTGCCCGATCTTTAAAGGGCAAAGGTAAGTTTATAATGACCAACCCCAATGCCCTCTACCCCCTTTTTCACCGGGATGAAGTAGGGGATTTTGACCTGCTAACTCTCCGGGAAAGGTTTGAGCTGAAGGTAAAGGATGATGCCGGCCGGGAAAAGGTTCTAAATGGCAATCAGAGGTTTTATATGCCCAGTGAAATAGTATGGCGATTGGAAACACTTGGCTTTAAAAACATAGGAGTTTTTGGGGGAAGGCTGGAGAGTTTTTCGAGGGAGAACCCACTTACGATTGATGATTTTGAAATGCTGGTGATTGCGGAAAAATATTGAACCGGGGAGGATTGAGCTATGCAATACCGCGAACTGGGAAAAACGGGGAAAAAGGTAAGTATCCTGGGTTTGGGAGGAGAGGCTTCTGTAGAGGACAGCAATAACCCGGAAAAAGCAGAACAAATTATTAACCAGGCCCTGGACGGGGGAGTTAATTATGTCGATACTGCACCGGTCTATGGATCCGGGGGAAGCGAACAAAATATTGGCCGGGTGATGGCCTACCGCCGGGAGGAAGTTTTCCTGGCTTCCAAAACCCACGAGCGAAGTTATGATGGAACCATGCGCCTCTTCGAAGAAAGCCTCAATCGTTTGCAGACCGACTATTTAGATCTTTACCAGATTCATAACCTGAGGTTACCCGGAGAGGTTGGCGAGATTTTTGAAAAAAATGGCGCGGTAAAAGCCCTGGAAAACTTAAAAGACCAGGGTGTCATCAAGCATATCGGGGTTACGGGTCACAAGGATCCTTTAGTTTTACGCCAGGCAATCGAAAATTATGACTTCGATTGTGTGCTTATGGCCCTGAATGCTGCCGACCCCCACCGGCAGTCTTTTAAGGATGGAGTTCTGGATTTAGCCTTGGAGAAAAAAATGGGAATAATTGCGATGAAAGTTTTTGCCAAAGGAAGGCTGGTTGAAAACGCCGGCCTGACATCCTACGAAGAGGCCCTTGGTTTTGTCCTGACCCATCCAGTAAGTACGGCAATTATTGGAACTTCTACCCTGGAAGAACTGGAAATGAACCTCTCTTTTTGCCGGGACTTTGTGGGATTTGAAGCAGAAAAGATTCATACTATTGAAGAAAAGACAGCCTTAAAGGAGAAGGAAGGTAACTTTTTTAAGATCGAGTGGTAGGGAGGAAAAGCTGTGGTCAAGAATTATGACGGGGCAGTTTACGATGGAAGGTTCCAGGGTTATGATGCGGACCTGGGTTTCTGGAGAGAACAGGCCCAGCGTTTTGGAGACCCCATTTTAGAACTGGCCTTTGGAACCGGGAGAGTTGGCCTGGCCCTGGCCCGGGAAGGGCATACAATTTTTGGTCTTGAACTGCAGGAAACAATGTTAACCCGGGCCAGGCAAAAGGTTGAGGAGGAGAATCTGGATGTTACCCTGATCCAGGGCGACATGCGGGATTTTAGACTGGGAAAGAAATTTCCCCTGATTATTCTTCCTTTCAACAGCCTGGCCCATCTTTTGAGCTACGAAGATCTGGGGAAAATGCTGCAATCGGTAGCCGCCCATTTAGCACCAGGGGGCAGGTTTGTTTTTGATTATCTGAATCCCAGCCTGGAAATATTGAGTCGGGATCCGGAAAGGTGGTTTCCGTCAACGGAATATACCGATGAGAAGGGGCGGAAAGTTGTGGTAAAAGAAAAAACCCGTTATGATGCTGCAAACCAGATCAACCGGGTAACCATGCATTATTCCTATCAGGATGGACAGGAATTCGAAGACGATATTTTAATGCGGATGTACTATCCCCAGGAATTAAAGGCTCTTCTGGATTGGAGTGGATGGGAAATTGAAGATAGAATGGGAGACTTCTCGGGGAGCAAATTTGCTTCGGAATCCCCCAAACAAATAGTTATATGCTTTCCAAGGTAAGAAAAAAGGGTTTTCTCCGCAAGGGGGATAACCCTTTTTTGGTTAGGGTGATGGGAAAAGGTGGAAAATTAATATTTTGCCCGATTGCAGGGATAAAATCCCAGCAGGCGAAATATTTTTAGGAAAGGATGAATGAAATTGTTAGAAAACCTGATGCAGCGTAAATCGATTCGCCGCTTTGAAAAAAAAGAACCTTCCCGGGAAACAATTGAAAAAGTTGTAAGGGCTGGACAGCAGGCTCCCTTTACTGCCCAACTTTACAGTTTTATTCTTTCCCGCAAAGGAAGGCATCAATTTGGGGCCCCGCTTCTTTTTACCATTTGCGCGGATCTGCATAAACTGGACAGGATAATGGCCAAAAGAAACTGGAAGGTTGTGACCAATGACTTTTCCCTGCTTTTATTTGCCATTCAGGACGCTCTTCTGGCTGCCGGGCAGATGGTTACAGCAGCCGAAAGTTTGGGCCTGGGAAGCTGCTTTTTGGGAGGAGCTCCCTACCAGGCAGAAAAAATAATCGAGGAATATGAGCTGCCCCCGAGGGTTTTTCCCATTGTTCAGCTGGTAATGGGGTTTCCAGCCGAAAATCCTCCTCCCCGGCCTCGCTATCCACTGGAGTTTTCCCTTTTTGAGGAGAAGTATCCCGATTTTTCCGATGAAGAAATTAAAGAGGCCATGCGGGTCATGGACGAGGGCTACCTGGAGGAAGGTTACTACGAGCGGAGGACGGGTATTATTGACCTGGAAATTGACCGGGAAGAAACATTCACCTACGAGAATTACAGCTGGACAGAACATATTTCCCGCAAATGGGGCCAGTGGCTAAAAGATGAAGAGGAAATTTTATCGAAACTCCGGGCCTGCGGTTTTAATATAGGGGACTCTTAGGGTAGGGTATGAAAATTTTAAGGGAAAAAGGTAGGTGGTTCTATGCAATTGAAGGCCTTGTTTTTTGCAATACCGGGCCAGAATTCCGACCATATTGAAAGAGAAACCCGGTCTTTTTTGCAGGAGATTAAAAAAAATGGAGGACCAGAGATTATCAGAGCCCGCGGCAAAGATATTTCCTTCCCCGAACCTTCCCTGGTTTTGGTGCAATCGGGTGGAACTGAAAGGAAAATCCTGGATAGTTTGCAGGACTTAGCCCCACCCTATTTCCTCCTTGCCGGTGATAAATTCAATGCCCTGCCCGCAGCCCTCGAGGTTTTATCCTTCCTCCGGGGGAGCGGAGTTGATGCTGAGATAATTCACGGTTCAACAGATTATATGGCCGGGCGTTTGGAAAAAATTTCGCTGGCTACGAGAACCCTGTTAGAGCTATCCCGCTGGCGGCTGGGGATGGTAGGAGATCCTTCCGACTGGTTAATAGCAAGTTCCATGAACCCCGATGGGGTAAAAAAAGACTGGGGAATTGAAATTGTAAATATCAAAATGGAAGAACTGGAAAGTTTAATTGACCGGGTGCAACCTTCCGCTCCTGGACTGGACCTTAAATGTTTTTCTCCCGAAGACAGAGAAGGCGCCCTGAAAATTTACGCTGCCCTGGAAGAAATCCTGAGCAGGTATGAACTGCAGGGACTTACCCTGCGCTGTTTTGACCTGCTCGGTTCGAGGCATAATACGGGATGTTTGGGGTTAAGTTTGCTCAATGACCAGGGCCTTGTCGGGGGATGCGAGGGAGATGTCCCTGCCCTTATTTCCATGGCCATCCTCCGGGTTTTAACGGGGAAGCCGTCTTTTATGGCCAATCCTGCCCGGGTTGATAAAGAAAGTAATGAAATAATCCTGGCTCACTGCACGGTTCCCCTTGGATTAACCTCGGATTATTCGCTCCATACCCACTTTGAATCGGGTCTGGGAATTGGCCTGCGGGGGAAAATACCCCCCGGTCCCTGCACTGTTTTCAAACTGGGGGCAGACGGCAGGCAATATTTTGCTTCCCGGGGTGAAATTATAGAAAATTTGGAAAGGAAAGATTTGTGCAGGACACAGGTCCGGGTAAAAATGGAAAAACCCGTTTCCTATTTCCTCTCCCGGCCCCTGGGAAATCATCACCTGCTGGTTTCCGGTGACTATGTAGAACAAATCGAGGAAATTTTTCGCCTTGCGGGGTTAAAGTAAAAACCTAATTTTTAAAGAGGATTAATGGGATTTTTGGGGAAAGTTGAAAACAAAGGAGGGATTGCATGGATTTCAAGGAACTTGTAGAACGCCGGAGAGCCTACCGGGCCCTAAAACCAGTTGAGATTACCGAAGAAACTGTCAAAGAGCTGGCTGAAACGGCACGGATGTCACCTTCCTGTTTCAACAATCAACCCTGGCGATATGGTTTTGTTTTTGGGAAAGAACCCTTGGCAGAAGTAAAAGAAGCTCTGGCGAAAGGCAATGCTTGGGCTCAGAAAGCTTCCATGATAATTGGAGTTTACAGTAAAAAGGACCTGGACTGTGATATCAAGGGCAGGGAATATTTCCTGTTTGATACGGGAATGGCTACCGCTTTTTTACAGCTCAAGGCCACGGAAATGGGCCTGGTGGCTCACCCCATAGCCGGGTTTAATGAAGAAAAAGCCAAAGAAGCAATGGGAATAGACCCGGAAATGGGGCTGATTACCCTGGTTATTGTGGGCAAACATGCTGAGAAACCCGAAGATCACCTGGAAGGAAAACAGCTTGAAACTGAGAAAAAAAGACCCGCCCGCAAGGAGTGGAACGAATTCGCTTTCATTGACCGGGCCTCGAATTGAGAGTCATTCTTGCAATAAGCTTGGCTTTCTGTTAAAATACAGTTAGATTCCAATCCCCGTAGGTGTTTCCCTGCGGGGAATTGTATGATAATATAAAATTGAAAGGATTAGGAGGTTGGGCATGAAAGTAGAAATGGAAAAACTGGAGGGCAACCGGATCCGCCTGGATATAGAAGTGGAAAAGGAAAAAGTTGATGATGCCCTGGAAAAGGCTTACCGCAAGGTGGTCGGGGAGGTAAAAATTCCCGGGTTCCGCAAGGGAAAAGTACCCCGCAAGGTTTTAGAAGCAAGGCTGGGGGAAGAAGTCCTGTACCAGGATGCTATTGAAATCCTTGTTCCTCCGGTTTTGGGTGAAGCTTTGCAGGAAAAGGAAATCGAACCCATTGATCAACCTAATCTCGAGGATATTCACTTCCAGACAGGGGAACCTGCCAAACTGCAGGTACTGGTTGAAGTTGAACCAGAGGTGGAGCTGGGTAAATATACCGGCCTGGAAGTTGAAAAACAGGAAGTTGCTATTGAACAGGACGATGTTGACGAAGTTCTGGAACAGTACCGGGAACAGCAGGCCACCCTTGTTGGCAGTGACCGGGAAGAAGTCCAGGACGGTGACTTCGTGGTTATTGACTTCGAAGGTTTTCTTGATGGAGACCCGTTCGAGGGAGGTAAAGGTGAAGATTATACCCTGGGAATTGGAACCAAGACTTTTATTCCCGGTTTTGAAGAACAGCTAATCGGAGCCAAGGTTGGTGAAGAAAAAGAAATCCAGGTTACCTTTCCCGAAGATTACCAGGAAGAAGCCCTGGCAGGGAAAGAAGTTACCTTCAAGGTGCAGGTAAAGGAAATAAAAGAAAGAGAATTACCTCCCCTGGATGATGAACTGGCCCAAACTGTGGGAGAATACGAAAACCTGGAAGAGCTGAAAAAAGAAATCGAGGAAAACATGCGCCATAGGGCTGCCAATGAAACCCAAGCCAAGTTTGAAAACGAAGTAATGGAGGCAATTGCCCAGGACGTAAAAGTTGATGTTCCTGAAAAGCTAGTTGAACAGCGGATGGACGATATGTTCAAAGAGGCTGATGCCAATATCCAGCAGAAGGGATTTAAACTGGAAGATTATTTGCAAATGACCGGTGTAAGTAAAGAGGATTGGATGGAAGAAAACCGTCCTTACGCTGAAAAACAGGTTCGAAACCGGTTAATTATTGATGCAATAACGGATAAAGAAGGCTTTACTGTTAGTGATGAAGAAATAGAAGAAAGAATGGACGAAATTGTAGGCGAAAGCGAACATGACCCTGAACAGTTCAAAACCATTTTGAAGGCTCAGGGTTATGATAAACTGCTGGAAAAAGACATGCTGCGGGAAAAAGTTCTCAATTTCCTCTGGGAAAAGAATAAAAAGCAAGGCGAAGAGGAAAAAGAAGAGGACCAGGAATAATTTAATTAAGGAGTGATCCGCAAATGGCTCTGGTACCCATTGTAGTTGAACAGACCAGCCGGGGTGAAAGATCTTACGATATTTACTCCCGCCTGTTAAAAGATAGGATCGTCTTTTTAGGACAGGAAGTAAACGATGTTACCGCCAACCTGGTAATAGCCCAGATGCTCTTTTTGGAAGCAGATGATCCAGAAAAAGACATCATGTTCTATATCAACAGCCCCGGTGGCTCAATTTATTCGGGAATGGCTATTTATGATACAATGCAGTATATTAAGCCTGATGTTTCCACTCTCTGTGTCGGTATGGCTGCAAGCATGGGGGCCCTTCTTCTTGCTGCCGGGGCAAAAGGAAAGCGGTATGCCCTTCCTTTTTCCCGGATTATGATCCACCAGCCCACAGGAGGAGCCCGGGGACAGGCAACTGACATTGAAATCCACGCCAGAGAAATTATCAGGTTGAGAGAACAGCTAAATGAAGTTCTTGCCCATCACACCAATCAACCCCTGGAGAAAATTTCCAAAGATGTTGAACGAGATTTCTTCATGTCTTCCCAGGAAGCACTTGATTACGGCGTTATTGACAAGGTGATCCGCCGGCAGGATGAGCGTGGGTAGACTTTTAAAGAGGTGATTTTAAATGTTTAAGTACGGAGACGAAAAGGGACAACTGAAATGTTCTTTCTGCGGTAAAAAGCAGGAACAGGTAAAAAAACTGGTGGCGGGACCAGGCGTTTATATTTGCGATGAATGTATTGAGCTGTGCAACGAAATTATTGAAGAAGAACTGGCCGACGAGTTTGATTTTAGTTACAAAAAAGTTCCCAAACCCCAGGAAATCAACCAGACTTTGGACCAGTATGTAATAGGCCAGGAGCAGGCAAAAAAGTCCCTATCCGTCGCCGTTTATAATCATTATAAACGCGTAAATAGTGGAATGAAAGTGGACGAAGTTGAACTGCAGAAAAGCAATATTTTGATGGTTGGTCCCACTGGTTGTGGCAAGACCTTACTCGCCCAGACCCTGGCTCGGATATTGGATGTACCCTTTGCTCTGGCTGACGCTACCTCCCTGACTGAAGCGGGTTACGTGGGGGAGGATGTTGAAAACATCCTGCTCAAATTAATCCAGGCTGCCGATTACGATGTGGAAAAAGCCGAAAAAGGGATTATTTATATCGACGAGATCGATAAAATTGCTCGCAAATCAGAAAATCCTTCCATAACCAGGGATGTATCTGGTGAAGGAGTCCAGCAGGCTCTTTTGAAGATCCTGGAGGGAACGGTTGCTTCAGTTCCACCCCAGGGGGGAAGGAAGCATCCCCACCAGGAGTTTATCCAGCTTGATACGACCAATATTCTGTTTATCTGTGGTGGGGCTTTTGATGGTTTGGACAAAATTATTAAGAACCGGATTGGCAGCAAGGTCATGGGATTTGGTGCAGATATCAAAAAATCCCAGGATAAAGCCGTGGGCGAAGTTTTACGGGAAGTCCTGCCCCAGGATCTGCTCAATTACGGTTTGATACCCGAATTTATCGGGCGACTTCCAGTTGTGGTGACCCTTGAAGCTTTGGCCCAAGAAGACCTGATTCGCATTTTAACCGAACCCCGCAATGCCCTGGTAAAGCAATATATCAAGTTTTTTGAACTCGATGATGTTGAACTTGAGTTTACCGAAGAAGCCCTGCATGAAATTGCCAAACTGGCAATAAAAAGAAACATCGGGGCCCGCGGGTTGCGGTCTATTGTAGAGAAGGCCATCCTGGATATAATGTATGACATTCCTTCCCAGGAAGACGTCCAGAGGGTTGTGGTTACAGGCGATGTAATCAGCAAAAACGCTAAACCGGAAATCGAGAAGATTTGCCGGAAAAGCGAAACTGCATAGCGAAAAAGCCCTGGCGGTTTAACCGGCAGGGCTTAATTTTTAGCCCCGAATTCTTTTGAGGTTCAGGTGCAGTTGTGCTTAGAATTCATCATCTTTACTGACGGGCTCCCCGTCGGGGTAATTTGGCTGGAAAAGACCCCGCCGGACCCGGTAATTGTAAATTCCGAGCCCAATGTGCATCGCAAGCAGGATGAGATTCCAGATCAAAAGGTAGCTTCCAAATCTTTCCCAGGTAAGCTGGCGAGGGGCTTCTTCCGCTGAGGGGGAGAAGTGTTGGAGATCAAGGGAAACAAATTCGATCCCCCTGGTCAGAAGGAAGTCGACAACCTCCCCGGCAGGCAGGGCCAGGGTATTATCACCACTGGAAAGAGTATTTACACCGATTATCTTTCCATCTTCGGTGAAAAGAGGGCTTCCGCTGATTCCCGGGAATGATTTCATTTTTACCTGCAGATAGGTAATTCCCTGCCGGGTTACCTTTCCCTCAAGAATACCGCTATTTTCATACTGTTCCATTCCCAGGGGAGAACCAATGCTGTAGACCAAACCTCCTGCTGGAATTTCACCCGTTGTATCCAGGGGAAGGGCGGGAGTATTAATAGCATCTACTCGGTACAGGGCCAGATCCAGACTCCGGTCGGTGTAATAAAGGATCCCGGATAATTTCTGGCCCGTTGCAGTGTGTATGTCAACCTGGGCCTGGCCCCTGGTTACGTGTTCGTTGGTCAGGAGAAAACCCCGGGAGTTTACGAAAAATCCCGTGCCCTGGCCGTGCCTGCTTTCCACGGTAACCACGGATTGATTGGGGTTAATGGCGTAAGCAGGAAAAGGAAAAAGAAGCAACAAGATTAAAAGAATTGGAATCAAGGTGAGCCCCCCTTGAAGAAATAATATGCAGGATTTATCCAAGCACAGAAGAATAACATAATGGTAAGTCGAAAAGGAGGTGGAGTTTTTGTCGGCAAAAAAAGAAACCGGTGAAGAGCAGAAACAGATTGAAGAAATTGAAAAAATGCCCCTGCTCCCGCTTAGAGGAGTTGTGGTATTTCCCAATATGGTTATTCCCCTGATGGTGGGCCGGCCCAAGTCGATGGCGGCCCTGGAAAAAGCTATGGTTGAAAACAGGCTGATAATGCTCGCAGCTCAGAAAAACGAGGAAATTGATGAGCCCGAGCCAGAAGATATTTATAACCTGGGAACCATTTCCGAGATTAAGCAGTTAATTAAACTCCCTGATGGTTCAATCAAAATTATAATCGAAGGACTTTCCCGGGCAGAAATTGACAGCATCCAGGACAATGAAGAATTTTTCGAGGTTGAGGTTAGCCAGATTGAGGAAGTTGAAGAAAAAGAGGATGACATGGAAGCCTTAATCAGGCTGGTCACTGATTATTTCGAGGATATTGTTAAAAGCAGTAAGCGGATCCCTTCCGAGGTAATGATGACTATCTCCAATATTGAAGATGGGGGAAGGCTTGCGGATATCCTGGTTACCCATTTAAACCTCAAGGTCCGGGAACAACAATCGGTCCTGGAGAAAATATCCCCGCGGGAAAGGTTAGAAAAATTGTTTAATTACCTGGAACGGGAACGGGAGATTATGACCGCTGAGCGCCGCATCGAATCCAGGATCAAACAGCAGGTGGAAAAAACCCAGAAAGAATACTACCTGCGGGAACAACTAAAAGCAATTAAAGAAGAACTTGATAGTGAAGAGGAAGATGATGAAGAGCTGTTCGAATATCGGGAGAGAATTGAACAGGCAATGCTTCCCGAAGAGGTCAGGGAGAAGGTTGAAAAAGAACTGGATCGGTTGAGCAACATGCCCCAGATGAGTGCGGAAGCCGTAGTTGTGAGAAATTATCTTGACTGTATCCTGGAACTTCCCTGGCAAAAGGAAGGCAAGGACCGGCTGGACATTGGGGTTGCGGAAAAAATACTCGACGAAGATCATTACGGGTTGGAAGATATCAAGGATAGAATCCTGGAATACCTGGCAGTTAGGCAGCTTTCCCCGGATTTGAAGAGCCCGATAATTTGTCTGGTAGGGGCACCGGGAGTGGGGAAAACCTCCCTGGCTCGCTCGGTAGCCCGTGCCCTGGAGAAAAAATTCCTGCGCATATCTCTGGGAGGGGTTCGAGATGAGGCCGAGATTCGGGGGCATAGGAGAACCTATGTTGGCTCCCGCCCGGGCAGAATTATTAATGCCATGCGCAATGCAGGTGTGAAAAATCCCCTCTTTCTCCTGGATGAAGTTGATAAAATGAGCACTGATTTCCGCGGAGATCCTTCTTCAGCCCTGCTCGAGGTTTTGGACCCGGAGCAGAACCATGAATTTAGCGATCATTACCTGGAAATGCCTTTTGACCTTTCCAAAGTAATGTTTATTACAACCGCCAATGTTGAACACACCATTCCGCCTGCGCTGTTGGACAGGATGGAGGTAATCCACCTCCCGGGATATACCATGGAGGAAAAAGTAGAGATTGCCCGGCGCCATCTCCTGCCCAGGCAGATTAAGGAACATGCGCTTTCCGAGGAGCGGTTTTCCATTACTGACCAGGCTTTAAGGACTTTAATCCGCGAGCATACCCGGGAAGCAGGAGTGCGGACACTTGAACGAAAACTGGCTACCTTGATGCGCAAGGTTGCCCGTTCCATAGTCGAGAAGAAGGTCAAGAAGGCTAAAATAGACGCCAAAGATTTAACAGACTACCTGGGCCCTCCACTTTACAGGCGCGAAGAGGAAAGAGGGAAGTCCAGGGTTGGTGTTGCAACAGGAATGGCTTATACCGAAACCGGGGGAGATTTACTCGATATTGAGGTTGCAGTTGTGCCCGGCAGCGGGAAACTGATTTTAACCGGAAAGCTTGGGGAAGTTATGAAAGAATCAGCCCAGGCCGCAATGAGCTACGCACGCTCCAGGCAAAAGCAGCTTTCCTTACCCGATGACTTCCACGAAAAAAGGGATGTTCATATCCACGTTCCCCAGGGTGCAGTCCCCAAGGACGGTCCCTCGGCGGGGATAACAATTGCCCTGGCTTTGATTTCTGCCCTATCTGAAAATCCTGTTCCTGGAGATGTTGCTTTAAGCGGGGAATTGACCTTGAGAGGGCGCATACTGGGAGTCGGAGGAATAAAGAATAAAGTGCTCGCCGCTCACCGGACGGGAATAAAGAAAATTTTCCTGCCCAAGGAAACCGAACCCCAGCTTGAGGATATACCCGATGATATCAGGAAAGACCTGGAGATAACTCTTGTAGAACACATGGATCAGGTTCTGCAACTCCTGGAAAAGAGGGATTAGAAAATGTCCGAGCAAACCAGATTCCTGGGGGGAGCCTCCCGGAAAGAGGATTATCCTTTCCGGCCCAAATACGAAGTAGCCCTGGCCGGCAGGTCAAATGTGGGGAAATCCTCCCTGGTTAATTGTCTTGCCAACCGGCATCTGCTGGCCCGGATTAGTGGAACTCCTGGGAAAACAAGAAATGTTAACTTTTATCTCCTGCAGAATGAAATAGTTCTGGTGGATCTTCCCGGTTATGGATATGCCAAAGTTTCCAAGGGGGAAAGGGAGCGCTGGCGGAAAATGATCGAGGAGTACCTCGCTGAAACCGATAACCTCAGGGGTATAATCCAGATTCTTGATATTCGCCACCCTCCCAGCCAGCAGGATAAGGAGATGTTTGCCTGGCTGCAGGCTGCAGAGCTACCTTTTCTCCTGGTTGCTACTAAGGCGGATAAAGTCAAAAAGGGGCAGTGGGGAAAACACCTGCAGCAGATAAAGCAAGAACTCGACCCTTCTTTGACAAAGGAACAGCTGGTCGCTTTTTCTGCGGAAACAGGGGTTGGTAAAGAAAAAGTGTGGGGCTTTTTAAAGTCCCTCAAGGAGTAGAGTATACCATGGGAAAACCTTATACCGCCCTGGCCCAGATTTATGATGAGTTGATGGATGTTGTAGATTACAATAACTGGATCCACTATCTGCAGCAAATCATGGAGTTTTATAAATTCCAGCCTGAATCCATTCTCGATCTGGCCTGCGGGACAGGAAACATTACCTATCGCCTGGTAGAACTCGGCTACAGGGTTTGGGGAGTGGATATTTCGGATGAGATGCTGAAAAAGGCAGAGCGAAAGAGGGAGAAAACAGAAAATCCTCGTTTTCTACAGGGTGATATGCGAAAATTTTCCCTCCCCGAAAAGGTAGATATGGTTATTTCCCTTTATGACAGCGTTAATTATCTATTGACCCCGGGTGCTGTTGAACAGATGGCAGGCCGGGCCAAAAAAGTCCTCCGACCCGGAGGACTTTTTGTCTTTGATTTCAACACCCGGGCCCGTATCAGGAAAATCAGGCCGGGAGTTCATCTTTTCGAGGGAAGCAATTACAGCTGTTTCTGGGAAGACAAGGTTGACTTAAATAAAGACCGCTGGAAGGTAGAATTAACAATTTTTCTCCGGGAGAATGAAGATAAGTATTACCGCTATCAGGAAGTTCATGAAGAACAGGGTTATGGCAAAATGGAAATGGTTGCCCTTATGGGAAAAGCGGGTTTTATTGTTGAAGACGTTTTCCGCGCCTATTCACTGTCCTCCGGGGAAGAAGACGATGAACGACTGTACCTGATAAATAGAAAACCTCCTACAAAAAGAAAAGCCAGAATAAACCAGTAAACCACAAGCCAGGTTGCAGTATTATGCCAGTTTAAGGTTGCTTCCACAGTAACTCTGCTGCCGGGAATTTTTGTTGTCCCGGTTTCCAAAAAAGGTTTTTTCAGGGGAGCTGGGCTAAAACTGCTCCCTTTTGTTTTTTGACGGGTCCAGCCAGTTTCTGGAAGATAAGTTTCCGTCCAAAAAGCTGTATTGGAAAGGCTTCTGGTTTTACTCCAGGGGAAATGAACCGGGACTTTAATTCCCCCAACCGTTCGGGCGGGAATTCCCCGGGTTCTGGCTAACCCGGTTAAAAGCAAGGACAGGTCAGCCTGACTACCCTTGCGGTTTTCCAATGCAGTTAAGGCTGAACCTGTTGTGTCTTCGAGGGGAAGTTTTTTAAAATCATTCTGGATGAAGGTAATTAGTTTGTTAAGGTTTTTTTCGTAATTATCCTGGGGCAAAGTAACCTGCCTCGCAGTGTAAATGAGCAGAGGGTGGTCTGTTTCAACTGAAGGATCGGGCCCCAAATATAAATAAGGATGGTGTTCTTCTGCAAAAAACTGCGGTTTATCGTAAAGGTGAAGGGTATATTTTACCTGGAAATAACTTCCCCCGGTTAACTGGAAGGAAAAGGGGCTTTCCTCGGGGTAAAAAGCCTCTCCCCGGGGAGGATTAATTCTCAGGTTCGCAATTTCCTGATAGGGATTGTTAGGAGGAAAACTGTAATCTACCGGGCCCACTGTCCTTTCTGCATGGTGGGTTTCAGTGATGCTATAAGTAGCCTTCCCGGGGATGAGAGTGGGAAGGAAAATGGTTCCTGATATTAAGAGGATAATAAGTAAGGCGAGAAGTAACTGGTTGATTTTTTCCTCAGACAATGGTGCACCTCCTGAAAACAGAATCTCTTTATAAATTCACCTTTAAGATGAACAGTCCTTTTTTTTCGCCGAAAAAAGAAAGCCCCCACTTTAAAGTGGAGGCTTTTTTAGCTAGAAGTCTCGATCATAAGGGTCATCTTCGGTTTCTGGATCTAAATAGCGATCTTCGTCTTCTTCAGGTCCGGTTTCTATGAAAGGATCATCTTCAGCTGGAAATTCTTCTTTGGGTGTGGTTTCGCAGCCTGGCATGAAAATAGTCCCAATGGCCAGAGCCAGTACCAGCAATATGAGAATATTCTTTTTTACCATTTCAATCCCTCCCTGGGGATCTTTCTTCAATATTAAGTTTAAAGCAAAAATGTGAACATTTTTTGTGGAAAAAGTAAAAAAAGAGAAAAACCCGGAAAACCAAAGAAAATGGGATCCGGGTTTAGTGATTAAATGGATTTTTAAAGACCGGTTAATCTTTTACTTGAGGCAGGAAAAACCCAAAAGTAGATCCTTCATTGGGTTTACTCTCTACAAAAACTCTTCCGTTGTGCTGTTCAATTATTTCTTTCACTATGGCGAGGCCCAATCCGCTTCCGGATTTTTGCCTGTTCCGCGCCTTGTCCGCTTTATAGAATCGTTCCCAAACGTTTTCAATTTCTTCCTTGGGAATACCAATTCCCTGGTCTTTAACCCAGAATTTAACTTCCCTATCCTGCTCTAAAGCCCCGAGTTCAATGGGGGCGTTTTCGGGCGAAAATTTATAGGCATTGTCAAGGAGATTGAGTAAAACCTGCTTAATGTTAAGAGGATTTGCCCTGACCAGTATTGGTTTTTCAGGCTTTTTTATTTGCAGGCGATTTTCATCCAGGCGAACTCCTTTTTTAAAGACAAAAGCCACGTTTTTTAGTGTTTCTCCGGTCTCCAGCTTTTCCTTGCTTTTTGCTTCGGTTCGAGAATCAAATTCAGCCAGATCCAGTATTCCATCCACCAGGTTGGTTAAGCCATTTGCTTCATCGAGGATAATTTTTAGGTAGCGCCTGCGGTCTTCAGGTGACTCTACAACTTCATCGGTCAGTAGTTCTGTTGCGCCCTTTATTGATGAAAGGGGAGTTTTTAATTCGTGGGAAACATTGGCCACAAAATCCTTTTGCAGTTGTTCGAATCTCCACCTCTCGCTGATATCCTGGAAAATTCCTACTACCCCCCAGAGTGTATCTCTATGAGTATAAATAGGGGTGCAGTGGATTAAAATTCTTTTTTTGGTTTTATTTTCTTCTATAGTAATTTCGGTATAAGAAGGTTGGTTTTGTTCCAGGCTCTGTTCGAATACCTTAATTATAGAATTGTCATTAATTACTTCATCAAACATTTGGCCAGTATCCTCATCCTCAAGGTTAAGCATCCCTTTCAGGGAGTTATTAATCAGGATAATTTCCTGCTGGCTATTTATTGTTAATACTCCTTCGTCCATCCCGGATAGGATATAATTAAGCTTGTTTTTCTCCTGGACAAGGTCATCCATTGTTTCCTTTAGTTTCCGGGACATGTGGTTCATACTTTTGGCCAGGTCATCAATTTCCAGGTTGTTACTTTTGAGTTCAATTGTTTTGCCGAAACTGCCCTCGCTCATTTCTAAAGCCACTTTTTGCATCTTCTGTAAAGGAGAAGTTAAAACTTTAGACCAGCGGTAGGCCAGTCCCATGGCCAATAAAATAGCAAGGATGGAGGAGTATAACATCATTGTTTCAACATGCCGGATTGTGGAATTAATCCCCGCAACTGGAGAAAAAATTAAAAGAGCTGCTCCAACCCCATCTCCATTTTCAAATAAGGGGATCCCCAAAAGAAGCATCGGCCGTTCGAAATAAGGTGAACCCACCCGTTGAGAAACAATTTTTCCCTCCATTAATTTCTCCGAGTGGACAAATTGAACGTGATGTCCTTCTTCCCCGAAAATAGGAGGGTAATTCATAATAAGATAGCCCTGCCGGTCAATAAGCCAAGCCTGTCCTGAATTTTGCTGAGCAATAATCTGCAACCACTGATTTACATCCTGCCACTGCTCGTCATCAATGGAACTAACAAGGAAGGGAATCAGGATCTGGCTCTTCTGGATCATGTCTCCCTCTGCCTTATCAAAATAAAAGTTTTCGAAAAAGTAGATGGTGGCAAAACCCAGAACCAGGATTATAATTAAACTTATTAATAAAAACCGGAACAGGAGCTTATAAAACAGGGAATAGGGTCTAATCGCTATTCACCTCGAATTTATACCCGACCCCCCAGACGGTTTTAATATAATCCCGGGATGGGGTGCCGAGCTTGTTGCGCAGGGACTTAACATGGGTATCAACTGTCCTTGTATCGCCAAGGAAATCGAAACCCCAGATTCGCTCCAGAAGGTCTTCCCTGCTAAAAACCTGTTGGGGAGAAGATGCAAGGCACCAGAGAAGGTCGAATTCTTTCGGTGTAAGGGCAACCCTTTCTTTATTTGCCATGGCTTCCCTCTTGTCCAGGTTTAGTTCCAAACCGGGATAGCTATAAGATGACTTCTTATTATCGGGATGTTCTGTCCGACGCAGGACCGCTTTGGCCCGGGCGACAATTTCCTTGGGACTGAAGGGTTTGACCACGTAATCGTCTGCGCCAATTTCCAGGCCGGTAATCCGGTCGGTGTTTTTGGTTTTTGCGCTCAGGATAATAATTGGAATCTTATTGTCGGGGCGTAACTGTTGGCAGAGTTCCCACCCGTCAATTTTGGGAAGCATCAGGTCAAGTATAATCAGGTCGGGATCTTCGTTTTGGACTTTTTCTAGCCCTTCTTCACCATCGTAAGCAGTTACCGCCTCAAACCCCTCGTATTCAAAATAATCTTTTAGAATTCGGCAGATGTTTTCATCATCATCAATAATCAAAACTTTAGGCATTACACCACCACCTTCCCCAGCTTAGTTAAGGATAGGATAGCAGAAAAAGGCGATAATGTAAAATTATTTGGAGTCAGAAATGTCAATACTTCCAGAAAAAATGAAACCCCCGGAACAAAAAACCTTGATTTTAATAATAGTATCAGATGATACCTACTCTTATAATGCCCGTAATAGCGAGGGAAAGTGTGTTTTCTATGAGGAGTTAGTGATTAGGTAATTTTTGCTCCGCAAAAATATTTTCTTTTATCAAACC